>CAYNXW010000219.1:0-5074 GCA_964401265.1 uncultured Pirellulales bacterium
GATAATTGTAAACGATTTCTTATGTAATCCCAAAAATATTCATTATCAATTTTTAAATTAAAAACCTTAAATTCCTCTTCGAATTGAAAAAATCTTTGTGTGATTTCATTATAAGTCTTTTCAGCCAGAATTCTCATTTTTTATTAGAATAAATTTTATGAAATTCCTAAAAATCCCTATGCAGATAACGTCCTCATTTTAAATATTCTTCTAAATAGACTTATAAAAGCATGGATTGGAAAGTTTTTGATATATTGTGATATACTTATAATGATTTTGAATTACAATACAGCAAAGAGCAAAGGCTGCTGAAGGCCTAACAGCCGGGGACTTTTAGTAATAAAATATAGCAAGATTCAAAATATGTCACAGAAATATAAAGTAATAGGCGGATTATCCAGGAAAGCAAAATTCAATACCACCATGGCCATAGTCCTTCTTTTCATCATAATAATAGTTTTTGCCTCAATAAACCAGGTGAAGCAGATAGTAGATAAGAGAAAAGAGATAGAAGAGCTTGAGGAAAAGCTGACCTGGCAGAGGAGTGAGAACATAAGGCTACTGGCAGACGAAAAGACCCTCTACCTGGATGAGGGTATTGAAATTGAAGCCAGAAAACAGTTCAACATGTCATATGAGGGCGAGGAAAACATATCCGTAGTCATAGATGACAGCCATACGGATACCACCGAAACCGGAGACATTGAATACTCCCGGAATGACCTGTGGGGCAATATAAAGCTCTTCTATGAGCAGGAAATAATGGATTAATATATAATTCTTCTATATTCATATGAGATATGCAGCAATTGATATCGGCACAAACTCCATAAGGCTCCTGATCTCCGAATATGACGGTTCATCATTCCATACTCTTGAGAGAAGGATGGAGACGGCCAGGATAGGAAAAAACCTTGATATTGCCGGAAACATATCAAAAATATCTGCCGGCTCTGCTTTAAAAGCGCTGGAAAGCTATTGCCGTCTCATGGAAAAATACCATGTGGAAAGATACAGGGCCCTGGGCACCAATGCACTCAGGAGAGCCAGTAATTCCGGATGGTTTATATCATATATAGAGGATAATACCGGGGTAAAGATAGAAAAGATATCAGGCAGGGAGGAAGCCGCATTAAGCTTTGCGGGAGCTGCATCAGCCCTGGATGAAGGCTCCCGTATAATGGTAGTGGATATCGGGGGCGGAAGCACTGAATTCATGATCGGAAAAAGGGATCTTGAACCCGAACTCGATGAAAGCATCGATATTGGCAGTGTCAGCATTTCTGAAAGATTCATAAGGACGGAGAAGCCCGCTGACGGCGAGCTGAAAGACATGCAGGGATATATCAAAGACAGGATAAAGCCATTTATCAGGAAGATAGATAAAAAAGGCGAGCTTATCCTTGTAGGGGTAGCCGGTACTATAACCACTCTTGCAGCCATAGATCTTGGACTGGAACAATATGACAGCTCCAGTATACACCATCACATTCTGACAGTTAAAAAGGTCCGGAACATATACAAAATGCTTTGCGGCCTTAGCCTGAAGAGAAGAAAAAGGGTCATGGGCCTGCAGCCGGAAAGAGCTGATATAATAATAGGCGGGACCGCTGTACTTGTTGAAATAATGGACCTGCTTGGAGCGGGATCCATAACTGTAAGCGAGCAGGATATTTTAGATGGTATCATTTACAGCCTGAATAAATTTTGATAATATATTCCAGCGTTTATCCCATAAGCAGCTCACATCTCTTGGAGCCCGAGTGGCGGAATTGGTAGACGCAACGGACTTAAAATCCGTTGAGGTTATCCTCGTGCCAGTTCGATTCTGGCCTCGGGCACCATTTTGATCTGAATGCTTCGCCGTCAGTCATTAAGATATCTATATTACAGAGACCTTAATAATATTTACCAATTTCATATGATTTTCAAACATTTGTAATAATAAATGAGCATGTTATCTTATATTTGGAGAATTTCAAGATAGACTGGGAAAAAAGGAGTAAAATCTATGAGTATATGGTTAAAAAACCTGGTAGGGATTTTTTTTATCCTGCATGCACTTGTCTACGGTATCATGCTGATTCCATTTCCTGAAATGCCGGGAAATGGTATGGGAAAGTACTGGAGTGACTTTACTGGTTCAAGGATTTTAAGTGCTGCAAATATATCAAATAATAGATTAAAGATAATGGCTATAATATTATCATTAGTTGCATTAGCAGGTTATATCATTGCCGGAAGCATTATACTAAGTGCCGGGGTCCCTGATAGAATTTTCCTTATTTCTTCTATAATTTCTGCCGGATTATCGGTTATTTTCCTTATTCTGTACTGGCATAATTACAATATTGTAGGCTTTATAATAAATATTGCCATACTGATAATAATCCCATATCTATATATCAAATTGCAGTGAGTGGTGAATTGATTGTAACGGCCATTTTACTTTGAAAGAGTGGCAGACCCTATAAAAAAGCATAAAGACGTAAATGGGATCAGGATACCTGTAAAATATGAAAAAATTAAAAAAAAGTTTAATGATCTTTTCCATAGTATTTGTTCTTTTGATTATCGCCGGTCTTATTTACCTGGCTACAGGAAACTATGAGTCAAAAGATCTGGCAAAAATACACATGGTTTCTGATGAAAATACCACTGTTATAATGGAGGATGGCATCAAATTTATACCCTCAAGACCCAATGGTGCAGGAGTTATACTTTACCAGGGTGCAAAAGTAGATGTTACTGCATATAGTGTTGAGGCCAAAATCATTGCTGATAACGGCTATGCAGTATTTATCCCTAAAATGCCTTTTAATATGGCTTTCTTTGGAATAAATAAGGCAGATAGTATTATAAAAGATAATCCTGATATTGCTGACTGGTACATGGCAGGCCACTCTCTTGGAGGGTCTATGGCAGCAAAGTATACCAGTAATAATCAAGAAAAGATCGCCGGACTAATATTATTAGCTTCATATTCAGTTGACGACCTGTCTGACTACGGGGGAAAAGTATTATCTATAATAGGGACAAAAGATATGGGAATTGATAACGAAAAACTTGATGAGACCAGTATTAACTTACCCCGGGATACTGAGTTCTACATGATAGAAGGAGGCAATCATTCTCAGTTTGGGGATTATGGATTTCAAAAGGGTGATAATATTGCAGATATATCCCTTGAAGATCAGCTGGAATTGATCACCAATAAGATGCTGGAATTTTTAAAATAAGCCAGGCAAAGACAGACTTTCCCTGTTTTTGGAGACTTAACCCTGAAACATTTAATATGGTATTATTATCAAGTGTTTATAAAACATCATGGAAGAGGTTTAAAAAGTGGAAATAAAAAAAGAAATAATGGAGCAGGGTAAAAATTACCCAAAAAATTTTATTGAAAAAAGAAGAAATATTTTTCTTCTGGATTTTACAGTTGCAGAAAGGAAGGCATTTTTGCGCACAGACAGGCTCACATATAGCGCAAAGTTAAAAATCGATGAAGCTAAAAAAGAAATTATTTTTTTTGAGATCCTTAAAGAGGCCGGGGCAGGTCTTGGTGCGGGATCATCTGATTATCACGGAACAGGTTTTGGATTCAAGGTTGAAAAAACTAAAATAGGACGGGGCGGCAGAGAAGGGACCATTGAAGAGCAATCCGTACTTTTTGGCAAAAAATATGAATATAAGTTTGCTTTTGAAAAAGTCAGGAACGATATAAAAAGCCTGGCTGAAAAATATGGATATAGTTTCACTTATACTCTAAACCCGGGGGAAATCCGTTGAAATAATACTTAATTATTTTTTTAGCTTAAAAGCCCTTCTAAACATTATCGGCCTCTTAATAGTTTTAATATTTACACAAGAGCAGTTCTGTATTTGACAAAGATTATAAAAGATAATAGTATATAAATCGATTTTTATAAATTCTTTTAAATGTGAAAAAATAACTGATGGGGGAAAAGATGAAAAGATTATTGCTGACATCGATCATTGCCGCAGCTATTTTGGGCCTGTTATCCCTGGCCGGCTGCAATACGTCCAGGGGACTGGGCGATATAGACAGGTCTGAGGCGGAAATAGTATTTGAAGACACTGTTACTGTGGGCGATATAAAATGGGAATTACTGGAAGCTGAAAATTTGGGGCCCAATCTGGAAAGCCAGTACGGGACTTCATTCCAGTCCAGGGAAGGCAAGTTGATATACATATCTTTTGCTGTTACCAATATGGGTGAAGAAATAAGGCAGATCTTCGATGTGAAAGTGGTAGACGACAAGGGGGATTACTACTCTGTCTGCACAGAGGCTTATGGATACTTTACTGCTCCGGCGGTATGCACCGTACAGGATGCCATTCCGGATGTAAGACAGGAGTTCAATGCCAGCTTCGATATTCCTATTGAATCAGTAGACCTTCTGCTGGAAGTAACTGACCTGAGGGTGCCGGCTGATGAAAAAGTATATATAGATATTGGTCTTTGACCCTGCCATTAATAAGGAAATAGCCCTGAAACCGGACTGATCCAGAAGTTTCTATAATCCCCGATACCGGTCAGGACAAGCTGTCATATTATTCCGCGAATTCGAATGCGACAATCCCGTCAGTGTTCCCAGTGGTTACTATATGGTAAGGATAGGTAAGGGCCTGAGTTGTCAAGTCATCAGGTCCAGGTTCTGTTTCTACTACATTTACAGTGATGCTGCCAGCATATGCATCTATGGATTCGATCTCTATTCCGTATCCTCCCGTGGGTCTTTCTCCCATGAAGACAGCAATTACCATATTATCCTCAAAATCTATTTCCGGAAGACCGCCGGCGTCATCTAGCTGCTGCCATATGTCTTTTAATCCCTTTTCATCCCTTATGACCAGCTGTCTCTGGTCAGAAATGGAACTGGCCTGGCCTCTGGAAATAGTAGTAAAATCCTGGCTTTCAGGAGAATCTCCTATATTTTTGGCGCTGCAGCCGGCAACAAAAGATATCATCAATACCATAATAGGGATAAAAAAAAGAATGGACATATTCCTTTTTATCAATCTTTCCTCCTTTTTATTTGACAAATCGTCT
>CAYNXW010000220.1:0-5039 GCA_964401265.1 uncultured Pirellulales bacterium
GATGCTACGGAATCGGGTGTTTGGAGGCGTGTTTCTGGCAATTCAATGTAGTCAAATACTATCTGTAATACTTACTGTGTGTTGCGACGGCTGTTTTGGGCGGACGACATACACGTATAAGTGTATAGGTAATATAGTTGAGGCGAGGAGGGCTAGAGAGTGGTGGGTTTTTGTAACGTGGTCAAGGCCTTGCGAGATGCTCGGCTCGCTCTGGTTTTTGTTGGGCGATTGGGCGGGCGCCAGCGTGTGCAGGTGGGTGTGGGGGCCGTCGCGGCCGAGGAGTGGCGAAGGCAGGTGGGGTGTTTTATGCGTCAAGGTCAAGGTGTAGGCAGTAAGTGTCGTAAGTTGTTCTTACGGCAAGCGTTGCGTGTATTGTGGCGTCTGAGATGATTGTGTGTGTTATACGGGGGTTTTCAGGTGGTGAGGAAGTGGGGCAGTGGTTGGAGTCGGCCTGTGGGGTCGACGTGTACGAGGACGGTTTTGGCCTGGGAGATGATTCGGTTGTCGGCGGGTCGGGAGAGTTCGTAGAGGTGTTCGAGTCGGACGCGGTCGGTGTGGCCTTTGCGGGTGGTGAGGATGAGTTGGTCGTCGTAGTGGGCGGGTGCTTTGTAGCGGACTTCGAGTTTGACGACGACGAGGGCGAGGCCTTGGTCTTCGAGGGTTTTGTAGTCGTAGCCGTTGAGTCGGAGCAGTTCGGTGCGTCCCATTTCGAAGTAGACGGCGTAGCGGCTGTGGTGGACGGCGTTTTGGCGGTCGACCTCGCAGTAACGTACGCGGATGGGGATCTGGCAGGAGAGGACGGGGGAGTCGGCAGGTGTATTTTGCATGGCTGGGCTCCGGGCCATTTTTTGTAAGGTGGTTTCAGGCAAGAACTTATGTTTATTTTTGTGTAGATCGGGATTTCCCGAGCGGTTTTTTCAATCTTTGGGGTGATGGGGGGTGTTGTCAAGGGGTTATTGGGCCTTTGGCGGCGGTTTTGGGTGTGGAGGCTTGGGGAGGTGGGGCAGTTTTTTGTTTTTTGGTCGGAAAAAATGGGGTTGGGCCGTGGGTTTTGCTTGCAGCGGGCGATTGTTTGGGTACACTAGGCAGTCTTTAGCGTAGAGATGGACATAGGGAAGCTGCAAGCGAAGCGGCCAGAGTGGAGCGCACTAGATGATCAAGATTAGAGCCCGGAGCGGGGAATCGATTCAGCAGATGATGAGACGTTTCAAGAAGATGTGTGAGAAGGAAGGTCTCATCAAGGATATTAAGCGTCAGAGCTATTATGAGAAGCCCTCGGAGAAACGTCGCCGTCGTGCGCGTAAATCCCAGTCACAGAGTCAGCGGTAGTTACGGGGCGATCGGCAGGGAAGCGGGTTGTTTCGATTCGGGGAAGAGAGCCTGGGAAGCTGTTTGGATTGCTCCGCGCGGCGTGGAGGGGTGGCGTTGCGGGGGATGAGTTTGGCGAGTTGAGGTGGGGAGAGCCAGTTAATTAGCAGAAAATAGTGCTGCCAGTGTGCAGGTCCAGGGCGTATTGGACGGTTTTGTCAGGTTCCAGTCGTCGGGCATGGTGGCGGGCGTTGTCAGAAGGTTTAAAGGTTCGCGGGCTAACGAGTGCCCCCGGCGAAAGGAGAGACACGGTGAAGGCTTCGGCAGAGAAGAGTCAAGGACGAGCGGCGTGGTTGGCGTTGGGTGCGGGTTTGGTGCTGTTTTGTAGCCGGGCGGCGTTTGGCCAGGAGGTCGGCGGTGAGTCGGCGGGGGTTGAGCTGTCGCAGTGGCCTATGGTGTGCTGGTGGCTGGCACCGTTGGGTTCGATAGCGGCGTTGATAGCGGCGTGGAAGCTCTACAAGCAGGTGGTCAGTGCGTCGGAGGGGGACGAGCGGATGCAGGAGATTGCCCAGCACGTTCGTGACGGTGCGATGGCGTATTTGCGTCGGCAGTACAAGGTGGTGGCGGTATTTTTCATTGTGCTGTCGGTGATTTTGTGGTGGATGGGGCAAATAGGTGTGCAGCATCCGCTGGTATTTATCGCGTTTTTGACGGGTGGGTTTTTCAGCGGGTTGTGCGGTTTTCTGGGTATGAAGACGGCGACGCTGGCGAGCAACCGGACGACGCAGGGGGCCAAAGAGAGTTTGAACCGTGGTTTGCAGGTAGCGTTTCGTGCCGGCGCGGTGATGGGCCTGGTGGTGGTGGGCTTTGGGCTGTTGGACATCACGATGTGGTTTTTGATTCTGGCGAAGCTGGCGCCGGAGTTTGGTTATGAGATGAGCCTGGTGGAGATCACGGTGGTGATGCTGACGTTCGGTATGGGAGCGTCGAGTCAGGCATTGTTTGCCCGTGTAGGTGGCGGTATTTACACCAAGGCAGCGGACGTGGGTGCGGACCTGGTGGGTAAGGTGGAAGCGGGGATTCCGGAAGACGACCCGCGGAACCCGGCGACGATCGCGGACAACGTGGGTGACAACGTGGGCGACGTGGCGGGGATGGGTGCGGATCTGTACGAGAGTTATTGCGGCTCGATTCTGGCGACGGCGGCGTTGGGTGTGGCGGCGGTGTCGGCGATGGGGGTGACGGGGTCGGTGCTGGCGGAGTATCAGGCGCGGATGCTGGCGTTGCCGATGGTGCTGGCGGGCGTGGGGATTGTGATGAGTATTTTGGGGATTATGGCGGTTCGGACGAAAGAAGACGCGACGATGCGGGACCTGCTGGGGGCGTTGGGCAGGGGCGTCAATCTGAGCAGCGTATTGATTGTGGGTGGCACGGCGTTGTTCAGTTATTGGTTGCTGGACGGGATTCCGGGTGTGGCGTGGTACGGGATTACGGGTTCGGTGGTGGTGGGATTGTTTGCGGGGTGGTTAATCGGCAAGAGTACGGAATATTACACGAGCTATGAGTTCAAGCCGACGCAGAATATCAGTCGGCAGTCGGAGACGGGGCCGGCGACGGTGATTATTGCTGGGATTGCCACGGGGATGCGTAGTACGTGGGCGGCGTTGTTGACCATTATCGTGGCGATTATGCTGGCGTTCGCGTTTGCGGGTGGTTTTGAGCATTTTGAGCTGGGGTTGTACGGCGTGGGTATTGCGGCGGTGGGGATGCTGGCGACGCTGGGTATTACGCTGGCGACGGACGCGTATGGGCCGATCGCGGACAACGCGGGCGGTAATGCGGAGATGACGGGTCAGGATCCTGAGGTTCGCAAGCGTACGGACGCGTTGGACAGTCTGGGCAATACGACGGCGGCGACGGGTAAGGGTTTTGCGATTGGGTCGGCGGCGTTGACGGCGTTGGCGTTGTTGGCTGCGTATGTTGAAGAGGTGCGGGTGGGCCAGCACCGTGAGGCACAGCAGTATGTGCAGCAGATGGTGGCGGCGGACGAGTCGGTCGCGGAAGGAAATGTGTACTACATTGGCCATTCGAAGTGGGCGCGCGTGCTGGAGGTGGGCGAGTCGGACGGCAAGGTGCAGGTGGACGCGGAAGCGTTGATGGACCTGGCGCACGTGAAGACTGTGGTGGATGCCGATGGTGCGGAGACGAGTCTGGAGGCGGGGACGCAGTTGGCTGCTTTGGGCGAGGTGAGCGAGGAGGGGGAATATACGGTGGCGGTGCCGGGTGCGAAGGATGCGGCGATTCTGGTGTCGCATCAGCGTGCGTCGCTGGCGCAGTATATGACGTTTTACGATGTGACGCTGATGAATCCGAAGGTGTTGTGCGGGATGTTCGCCGGAGTGTTGCTGGTGTTCTTGTTCTGTGCGATGACGATGGAGGCGGTGGGTCGTGCGGCGTATGCGATGGTGAAGGAAGTGCGTCGTCAGTTTAAGGAGATCGCGGGTATCATGGAGGGGACGGGCACGCCTGATTATGCTCGTTGCGTGGCGATCTCGACGGCGGGAGCACAGAAGGAGATGGTGGTGCCTTCGCTGCTGGCGTTGGTGGTGCCGGTGGGTGTGGGTTTGGTGCTGGGCGTGCCTGGTGTGATGGGGCTGCTGGCGGGTGGTTTGACGTGCGGCTTTGGCGTGGCGATCTTCATGGCGAACGCGGGTGGGGCGTGGGACAACGCCAAGAAGTACATCGAGACGGGCGAGCTGGGCGGCAAGGGCAGCGAGAACCACAAGGCGACCGTGGTGGGCGACACGGTGGGTGATCCGTTTAAGGACACGTCGGGTCCGAGCTTGAACATTTTGATCAAGCTGATGAGCATGGTTTCGGTTGTGTTTGCGGGTCTGATCGTGAAGTATGCTCCGATGATTGCGGAGTGGCTTGGTATGGGGTAAGGGGGGCTCTTGGGGGCGTTGTGTTGGAGAGGCGGCCGGAGGGGGGCGGCATTGCGCTTCACAGGGATAGGCTTTGGTGGTTGGAGGCGAGCGGTTCTAAGGCGAATGTAACTGCCTGCAAGATGGTGAGTTAGCGAAATGGGGGCTTGCTTCACCAATTGAAGTTGCAGGGGAGTGCCTTCTGAGGTAGGATAAACAGGTGGAAGTTGCAGTCTTTCGCGGCAGTAGAACGAGGGCAGTCCAAGATGGAAGTTTCTGAACGAAGTGCTTTCAAAGTCTATTGCGGGGGGCCCTTGTTCAACCCCAAAGAGCAAGAAGAGATGCAGGCTATTGCTGCGGTGCTAGAGGCCCAAGGGTACAACGTGTTTTTGCCTCAGAGGGATGGGTTGGAGTTGGCAAGAATACTGCCGATCCTGCTGGAGAAGAGCGTGCCTGCGGAACAAGCGTCTCTGATACTGAATAAAGCGATTTTTGCGCTTGATGTTTACGAAGTAATGGACAGCGATGGCCTTGTGCTTAATATGAACGGCAGGGTCCCTGACGAGGGGGCTATGGTGGAGGCGGGAATAGCCTGGGCTTACGGTAAAGAAGTAGTTGTTTATAATTCAGATGATCGTTCGTTGGTTCAGGGAAGTTGCAATCCCCTCGTCATGGGACTTGGTGACTTTGAATCGGTGGATGACTATGCCAAGATACCTATTACTTTCAAGGCGAAGTTTGCTGGAAAGAGACCTGGTGTGTCAAATGGGGTTACCAGTGCATTTGCAGATGCGCGTAACCGAGGGG
>CAYNXW010000221.1:0-5004 GCA_964401265.1 uncultured Pirellulales bacterium
GTTCTCTTTCATGAGCTTCTCGTCATATTCTGCAAGCACCTGGGCCGCCACCTGTCGCGCCTCAAACGCCCCCAGCCGCCCGCTCTCCCGCTTGCCCTCGTATTCCATGTTGACCATCGCCAAGCGCTGATCGATACCCTGCCCCAGTCGTGTCATATCCTGTCGCGGCAAAGGGTGTTTCGCCGCCATCAGCAGGCGGTAGTGCGGCAAGCGCCCCTCCCACACCGGAGCGGCCACAAAACTCTCCAGCGAAATCGCCAACGCGTCCGCCGTCAGGCGAACGGCGTCGACGACCTGCTTCTCCGTCAGTTTCTCGCCGGTAACACTGCTGCTGTGCGCCCCTTTGGACAAGAACTCCAACACCGGCGTCGTCCCCTCATGCTCCACCACACGCACCAGGTCGCCAATGTTATACCGATACAGGCCCGCGAAATTCGTCAAGAAAATGTAGTAACACTTGCCCTTCTCCAGCTGGCAGGCCTGGAGCGTTGTCAGATCATCCGGCAAGGTCGCCCGCGTCTCGACGTCCCCGACGGCGTCGATCTCTTCCTGTGGCACAAATTCATAAAAACAAGAACTTATATCCAGAATACCTGCGGCACTGTTGTCCTCCATCGGAATGGTCATGCGTCCCTCGCTGGCCAGCAGACCAATATCGCGAATCGGCACCGTTCCATAATACTCGGCCAATCGCGGCAGGTATAAGCCCAGCGTCCCACCCGTCCAGTTCGCCAGAAACGACAAATCCCACACGTGCTGCGGCAAGAGGCGCCCCTGCTCGGCCATGACCTGCTCCAACTTCTTCGCACAGGTGGGGTTCGCCCGCAGGTAAGTCCTGAGCCCTTCGCGCAGGCTCGCCCCCACCGACGAGCCCGGCCCCGTCAGCGTCCCGTCATGCACGTCCCGTATCAAGGCCTCAGCATGAGCCTCGGCCGTTTGCGCCAAGGCCAACAACGTGCTCGGATTCGCCGTGCTCACCCACGCGACATCCTCGGGAATCGCCAAACGCATGATCGTATAGTACCGACTGGGGGCGTCCTCCACCTCCGAGACCAGCCTGGGCGTCGCGTAAAATCGCCTCACCACGTAGCCCTGATTTCTCGCCAGAATCGCCGATATCGAACCACAGGCAATCCCCCCAGCCGTTCGTTTCTCCTCCCCCCGCCCGCTGACCTGCAAGATCTTCCGGAGATAACTGGCCGGATGGTCACTGATCGCTTTGTATCCCCAGATCTCCCAACCCCGACGATAATGCGCCGCCGACGTCTTGGTCACCGGGATATACTTGGCCCGCTCGGTCGTCCCGCTCGTCAGCGCGAACATCAGGATTTCCTCCCCCTCACCGAACAGCGCCCCCGTCTCCCCGCCCATGCATCGCTCTATATACGGAAACAGATATGCGTAATTGCTCAGCGGTACTGCGCGGCAAAAGTCCTCGTAGTTCTTGACCTGCGCAAAATCGTGCTTGCATCCAAAATCACTCGCCGCATGCCGACGCAAAAGCTCATCGAGCAGCCGATTCTGCATCGGCCGGCAGCGACTCAGTTGCTTCTGGAACCGTCTTAATTTGCGTCTTGCCCGCCGGGCCGCACAAAAGCCGATCATTCTTGCCAACATGCTCGTATCGTTTCTGTTCCTGGTGCGATGTCACAACCGCATCATTCGAATCGAAAAACTCCGACACACCTGTCTCAAAGTCCCCCTCCATCGCCAGCTCTGCCTGGCACACGCCTGCCACATGCCGGGCGAAAAACGCCACCACCCGCTTGGCATAAAGCTCGGGCTCGGTCGTCACCGACTGGTTGTGCCTCGCCCCCGGCACAATCCACAGATAACGCGGGGGGCTTACCAGCGAAAAAAGCCGCTCCGCCTGGTCAAACCCAATAAAGGAATCCCGCTCGCCATGGACAAAACACACCGCCGTCTGCTTCAGGGCCCCCACCTCTTTACGCACCGATGGGAAACGACACTTGAAACAGGCCCGGGCGCTGCGAAGCACCAACCAGCGTAGAAATCGCCAAAACCACGGCCGATGATTCTCATACACAAAACGCACCTTGGCAAACACACTCACCCAACGCTTCATCGACCATTCCAGCGTCGTGTCCGTCGAAAACGCCCCGTCGGCCAGCACCGCGGTGACCTTGGCCTCCCCATCGACCTGGGCCGCGGTCAGCACCGCCGCACACGCCCCCCGCGACAAGCCCACCAAACCGATATTCAGGTCCAGCCCTCGCGCCTCCATCACAGCCCGCACAAAGCCCACCGCCCCGAGACAATCGGACACCTCCTTGTCCGTGCACCAGAAACGCGGCAGATAATCTCGCAGATTGGCGCTCTTGCCGTGACCGCGGAAATCGAACGTGAAGACCGCAAAGCCCGCCTCCAGCAGCCCCCGACAATAGCGTACACATCCGTGCATGTCCGAGCCGTACTCATGGCAGTATATCACCACCCCACGCGTCCGAGCGTCCAGCCAGTCCTCGCCACGCCCGCCGTCCGCCTGCGTCTGCGGCGCCCGGCCGGCACACTGCCGCACAAACATCCCCCGCAAACGCGTCCCGTCCAACGCCCGAAAGGTCACCTCGTCCCCGATCGCTCGCAACCCCTCCGTCGCTGCCACCCCCGGAATACCGGGCCGCTCCCGGACTATGTTCAGCAACAAGCGAACATACTTACTCAGCACGGCCGCCACCCATACCAGGACCACGACACCCGCCACCCCCAGCCACGTAAGCCAGTACTCCGACACTGCCTCAAGCATCCTGACTACTCGGTAAATTGCCGCAAGATTACCGTATCGTTTTGCCCGCCAAATCCGAACGAATTCGACATCGCCACCTTCACCCCCGCCCGCCTCGCTTCATTCGGCACATAATCCAGATCGCACTGAACGTCGGGGCAGGTCAAATTAATCGTCGCCGGGACAATACCATCCCGAATCGCCAACACGCACGTGATCAACTCCACCACGCCCGCCGTTGCTATCAAGTGCCCCAACATGCTCTTTACACTGCTGACCGGTATTTCGTACGCCCGCTCTCCAAAGACCGCCTTGATCACCTTGGTCTCGATCGAGTCGTTCTCGGCCGTCCCCGTCCCATGCGCACTGATGTAATCGACATCTTCCGTCGTCAACCCCGCGTCCTGCAACGCCAGCCTCACCGCCGCGATCCCGCCGCGCCCGTCAACATGCTGATCGGTCACCCGAAACGCGTCCGCCGTACTGCCATAGCCCACCACCTCGGCCAGTATCGTCGCACCACGCCGCCGAGCACACTCCAACTCCTCCAGAATTACGGCCCCGGCCCCTTCGGCCAACACGAATCCGTCCCGCTCCTTGTCAAAAGGCCGCGACGCCGCCTGCGGTGCATCGTTACGCCGTGACAACGCCGTGAGACGATTGAAGCCCGTCACCCCCAACGGATGTATCATCGAATGCGCCCCGCCCCCGATCATGATATCCGCATCGCCGTAGCGGATCATCTCGGTCGCCTCGCCCACCGCCTGCGTGCTGGCTGCACACGCCGTCAGACAACTCATGCACGCGCCGCGTACCTTGAAGAACTGCGCCAGATGGGCCGCTGGCATGTTCGGCTCTTGCTCCAGCTCACGGCTGGCTTGCATTCGCTCTAACGCCGTCTGGGACCATGCTTGCCAATCCATATCCCCCTGGTCCGCCCGCCAGCCTTCCACCAACGCCGCCACAAAGTTTTCAAAATCCAAAGGCCCCTCCCCGGCGCCCAGGTATATCCCTATCCGGTCGTTCGCAGGCACGCCCTGCCCACCGCCATCTTCTAAAGGTACCGGCAAGCCCGCCTGACGCCATGCCTCCAACGCCGCCCCCAGCATGAACCCGCTGTGTCGGCCCGCCTCATGATGCGACGCCCCGTCCAACGAACTCAACAACGCGCGATGATCGTAGCCCCGCACCTCCGCCGAAAACTGGGTCGGAAAGGTCCCAGCATCGAACAAGGTCGTGGGCCCCACCCCGCTCTGACCATCCAGCAGTGCCTGCCAGACCAGTTCCACACCCACACCCAACGGCGTGACCGCCCCCATGCCCGTAATAACTACCCGACGAGAATTCATCTGATTTGACCGTTCCTCTGTCTGTGCCCCTACCCCTTCACCTTGCTGATCACCATCGCCGCTGTCTGACCGCCGTACGTATAGCAACACGTCAGCGCATGGCGAATAGCCACGTCTCGTACCCCCCCGTTCGTCAGATTCAGCCCCGACGCCTCTACTGGATCCGGACAATTCACCAAGGGGGCCACCTTGTCCGCGTCCAACGTCAGTACCGCACTGGCTAAATCAATCGCCGGCGAACCTGCCCCGCAATTGCCCAAGCGGCTCTTCACGGCCAGCACCGCCGGCTGACCGGCCGCCTCACCCAACGCCGCCCCAATCCCCGCCAACTCCGCCCGGTCATTGGCTGCGATACCCGTCCCGTAAGGCACCAACAAATCAAGCTCTCCCGCCCCGACGCCCGCCTGCTTCAATGCCTTCTCGATGGCCAGCGTCACCCCGCGACCATCCGGCTCGATCGCCAGAAAATCGCGACTGAAGTTCACCGATGCCCCAAAACCTCGCAATTCCGCGTAGATGCGTCCACCCCGCGCCCGGGCCCCCTCGAGCGTTTCCAACACCAGAATGGCCGCCCCCTCGGCAATCACCGTCCCATCGGCCCCCTTATCAAAAGGCCGACACGCCTGGCCCGGACTCTCGTTGTAATGTGTGCTTGCCCGGCCCAGCAAACACTGACGCAAAAGCCCCATGGCGTTGATCTTACTCTCTGCACCACCCGCAATCATCAGATCGGCCTTGCCCCGGCGTATCGTCCGATAAGCCTCGCCGACACTCAACAAACCTGACGCCTCGCCGCACGTTACCGAATTGCTGGGCCCCTGCAGGTCGTGAATAATGCTAGCATGACAACTGAGCATGTTGGGCAGGTACTTCAAAGCCAAAGCGGCGTCAGCGATTCCATCCCTGTCCGCC
>CAYNXW010000222.1:0-4990 GCA_964401265.1 uncultured Pirellulales bacterium
TAACATCCGATGACTATTGACCGCGATTGTCTCCACACTAATCGCGGATGAACCTAAAAAAAGAGGGCCGTCCCTCCTGACGACCCTCGTCACAAACTAGGGCGGGTGGTTCCCCTCCTTCCTACTCCTTCAAAAGTCAAACCAACCCGCGTCTATATTATAAACCGGCTTCCCGTCCCGCTACCGGCGCCTTCCCCTCCGGAAAGACACCTCCTCCTCCTCTCACACCGTCTCGCAAAACTAAAACCCGGTTTATGAGCCCGACGAATACGGACAACACCCCCTCTGCCAGAAACCCTTGCACGCTGCCTTCGCTCTCCTGCATAGACTCTGTCGCTGTGTCCAGAATACACCTACCTCAGAATGACTCACCAATACGACAGACGTGCCAAGAACTTCTTACGCCTGCCAGACACCTCTCCTCCCGCAAAGACCGTGCCACGACGCCAAACCTCGACCCTTTTTCCCGGCAAAAACAACCATAAACCACTACCCCAAATGACCTTACACACAATCACTTACTAATTACACCAACCCACCCAATCCCAGTAGTTACCACGTCTGTTGACCTCCCGAAACGACAATCCACACCAGCCACCCGCAAGAAAAGCACCATAAACCCTTACTAAAGAAAATCTTAGCCTCCCGAACCGCCCTGCCAGACCCACATGTTGACATTCCTATACATGTGGCCTCCACGCAACACCCCCAGACCACCGACCCCGCCACCTCGCATGACCCCCTGACCCAAAACCACGCTTATTTCCTTGACACCAAAACCCAAATCGGCTCTATATAATGACTTAGGCTGGCCCGAAATCCTTCTAGCAAAGGCTCATTAGTCCCATGAAAGCACAAGAACGACACAAACTCAAAACCAATGAATTAGCCGAAACCATTAGCCACCTCCCCGAATACCTCCAAAAGTACGGCAACCAAATCCTCATCGGCCTGGCCGCCATCGTCCTGCTCGTCGTCGCAGGCCTCTGGTGGAATAACGCCCGCCTCGACGCACAGAAACAACGCACCTTCCTGCTCGGCGACCTGCTCACCCGACGCAACGCCGAACAAATGAACGCCGCCTACCTGGCCCAACTCGGACAAGCAGGCCAAAAAGACCAAATGACCGAAATCCAACCCTACGACGGACAAGCCCTCGCCACCTCCTTCGCCGAACTCGCCGCCGAAGCCCCCAACACCTCCTTCGCCGCCACCGCCCTGCTCCAACAAGCCGAATCGCTGCGATCACACCTCTGTTTCGCCGACACCGACCTCCAAAACCAACAACTTGACGACATCCGAAACAACGCCAAAAACCTCTATCAAAAAGTCATCGAAAGCTATCCTCAAAACTATCGCGCCATCGGCCAGGCCCAACTCGGTCTCGCTCTGCTCGCCGAAGGCCAACGCGACTGGGATAACGCCCGACAGATCTACCAAACCATCCTCACCGACGCCGACGGCAAACTCGCCGGCACACCCTACCCCATGGCTGCTCGCCAACGACTCAGCAGACTCGATGACCTGCAAAAACCCGTCGTCTTTGCCGAAAGTGAACCGCCCCTCAACGCCCCGGAACAACCCGACCAACCCGCCGCCACACCATGACGCACCAACCAAAGCCATCTTGCCCACCCCTGACAATCACCGCCTGCCCGACAAGCTGACTCCTCTATGCCCCAACAACCCCAGCAGGCCTCTTGACCTTGCCTTACCCCGTTGGCACGGACGAATGAACCCTGAGCCCCCGCCCCGCCTCGCCAAAAAGAGAGATTCGTGAAGGATAACTCCCTGACAAATCCAGCCCCCGAAGAAGACCACCTCGCCGACAACGACCCTCTCTCCCAACACGCCCATAACGACCTCGCCACCGACGATGGTGCCGAACACCTCCAACTACTCATCAAACGCCCCCTGCCCAACCGACGCATCGACAAATACCTCCAAAGCCGCTTCCAGCAATTCTCCCGAACCATCATCCAGCGACTCATCCAGGAACATGCCGTCAAAGTCAACGGAAGACCCACAAAAAGTAGCTACCAACTCCAGAACGGCGACCGCCTCGACCTCATCCTGCCACCACCGCCCACCAACGAACTACCCGGTGAACCCATACCCCTCGACATCGTCTACGAAGACGAACACCTCCTCGCCGTCAACAAACAGGCCAACCTCATCATCCACCCCGCACGCGGCAACCGCGGCGGCACCCTCGTCAACGGCCTCGTCCACTACAGCCAGTCCCTCTCCAACGTCGGCCCCGCCTTCCGACCCGGCATTGTCCACCGACTCGACCGAAACACCACCGGCATCCTCATCGTCGCCAAAACCGACACCGCACACTGGCGCATCGCCAAACAATTCGAAGACCGCCTCACCAGCAAAATCTACCTCGCCTTCGTCCACGGCAACCTCGAACTCGACGCCGACGTCATCAAAGTACCCCTCGGCCGACACCCCCGAGTCCGAGAAAAATATGCCGCCCGTCCCGAATCCGGAAAATCCGCCTACACCAAATACCACGTCCTCAAACGATTCAAAGGATACACCCTCGTCAAACTCATGCCCAAAACCGGACGCACCCACCAACTACGCGTCCATATGAGCATCTCCAAACACCCCATCGTCGCCGACACAATGTACGGCGGAAAAACCATGACCCTCCGGCAACTCGCCGACGGCGCCCCCCTGCCAAAAAACGACGAACCAGGCCACCACCTCGACCCCGACCAGGCCGTCATCGACCGACAAGCCCTCCATGCCGCCGAACTCCACCTCCACCACCCCATCAGCCGCCAACCACTCGACCTGCTCGCACCACTGCCCGACGACATGAATACCTTCCTCGCCCTCCTCCAACGCTACCGCGCCCTCACCTGACCGCTCCTGCCACCCCGCACCGGCTACCCCCCAACCTCCCACAACACCCTCTAACGACCCGCCACGCCAACACCCCACGCCCCCGCCTCATCCAGAACATTGCCTGCAACACAACCCCTCCCTATCATTATGTTAGCGGGCACCGCCTCAACGAGACTGCCCAGGATAAGACCTTATTCATACCGACGCCTCTTGGCCGCAACGCCGCAGCATGACGCTGGCATACGCCGTGTGATACTTCGAATACCACCATGCCCTAGAAGTTCATGTCGAGAGAGAGCAACCTGCTATAGTCCGCCACAGACCCGAATCAGACGTGGACAAAGAGAAAGACAGGCACATGCTGAAAAAACACTCGTCACGACCTCGCCACACCACACTGATCTGCTGGCTCTATGGGCCCGCTATCCTCCTGCTGCTCATGGCGGTCATTGCCAGCCATTATCTGGACATCCCCTTTTCCAGATTCACCCGCGACCCTCTAGCCATCGCCAAAGAACATCCCTTTGTCGGCATCCTCTCTAATATCGGCACCATACTATGGAGTTTTTCTACAGCCATCTGCTTCTTTTCATACATGCTTCTGCGAACACGCAAAGAGTCACGCAATGTTCTTCAGTTCATCATGCTCGGTGCATTGATAAGCCTGGCCCTGCTGCTGGATGACCTCTTCATGGTCCACGAAACCATTTCACCCCAATATTTCGGCGTTAGCGAAAAAACCGTCCTGCTCTCGCATGGCCTCTTACTCATCTTCTATTTGACGTGGTTCCGAAAAACTATCATTCAAACAGACTATACGCTTCTACTGCTGGCAGCCTCTCTCTTCGCAATCTCCCTGCTGATCGATAGACTCCTCGAATCGGTCCTGCCTTGCCGCCATCTATTCGAGGATGGCGCCAAATTCCTGGGTATCGTTAGTTGGTTTGGCTACCACCTTTCGACTTGCCTGCGACAGCTGCGCCCCCACTACCCCCACACGCCCCATCAAAACCCCGCACCCTGACGCGCCTCAGACCCCCAACCACATCACCCTCTCCCATCACCGCCACGCCCCCCGTCCTGTCATCCCCGCGCAGGCGCGAATCCAGGAGCAACGCCAACCACTTACCTCCCGCCCTGCCGCCCCACCGCACACGCCATCCCTTGCCCGACGCCCACACCTGCAGCATCGACTAAATCCAGTACAACGACAATTCGCCCTTGACCACCACCCGCTATTATTATGATGGCTGGCGCGTCCTGACCGAAACGAACGACGGGTGGCAGCGGTTTACGCAGTAAACCGATGACGAAACGCCGAAACCGACGACGCCGATACGCCCCAACGCGATTACGCCTATGGCAACTATCTCGACGAGGCCCTCTTTATGGTAGCCGACCCGACCGACACCCCCACCACCTACTACTTCGCCTCGCGTGCATCTTGCCCGCGCCACCGGCCCCAGGCACCGCCTGGGGACAATAGAACAACTCTTAACAAAGAACAAATCCCACCCGCTACCCTGCTCGAACCCGGCGCCACCCAAAACGACCCCTGCGCCGTAGCCGAACGCTACGAATACGACGCCTACGGCCAACCACGCTGCCTCAACGCCGACTTCACCCTCAAAGCCACCCAGACCTCCGGTTACGGCAACCCCATCGCCTTCACCGGCCAACGCCTAGACCTCCTCGACACCGCCGCCCTGCCCCTAATGTACTACAAAAACCGCTCCTACTCACCCACCCTCGCCCGCTTCCTGCAACGTGATCCACTGGGGCAATGCAATCATATAGGTTATACCAAGATTGGAAGTCCACGCATTACTCGTCAAATCGAGCCTATAAAGCAGTACACAGACGGAGCAAGTCTCTATCAGTTTGGTGCGTCAAATTCTCCGGCATCCCTTGATCCTTTAGGGACGACAATCGTTATTGTTCCACCGCGCGGTGGTCGAAGCAACCCCTTTCACCATCAGTTCGGCCCAAATAGATGTAGGTTTGCGTCAAGGGCAGCTTACGAAAAGCAATGCTCAGGAATGTTTGGGCGACGGACCGTGCCTACAGTTAGCCCTGCCCTTCTAACGATGGTTGATCAAGCCATGAACCAGATAGCCAAGTTTGGCTA
>CAYNXW010000223.1:0-4976 GCA_964401265.1 uncultured Pirellulales bacterium
AACACCAGCTGCTCCTCGTCCGCCTCCGGATGCTCCCAGTAACGACACAAAAAACACCCCCCTTCCGCCACCGACGACGACGATGCCGGATCCAGCGTCTTGAGATATTCCATCCGCCACGGAGCCCAAAGGTTGTTCTGTTTCATCTCAGTCCTTACCTGTCCTCAAGCCGGACCACCCTGCCCAGCCAACCCTACTTCGCTGCCTGCTTCTGCACCACCGGCAAAAACTCCTCGTATGCCAGCAACGTCACATGCGTTACAAACTTCTGCGTATCACCCACCGTCGCCCGCACCAGCAGCTTCTCCAACAACACCGTGCTGTCCTTCTGCCAACGCCGGGCAAAAAGCTCATCGGCAATCTGATCCTGCACCTCCGCAAAAGAAACAAACCGCTCCTCCTGCCGACCCAGCAGCTTCGCAATGAAAAACCGATCCTCCCCCGCCACAATACCGCTGTGACCACCCACCTCCAACGACGCCAACGCCGCCACCACCACCCCATAACGCTCACTCACCGACGCCGGATTCATCGGCCGCCACCGACCCGCCTGGCCCTTATAAAACCCGTGCGAATACCGACCCACCACCTCGCTAAAATCCTCTCCCGCCTCAATCTCCGCCAACGCCGCCAACGCCTGCCGCCGCGCCGCCCCCAACGCCGCCTCACCATCCGCCGACTCAGCCCCAAACGCCTCCGCCGGAATATCTATCAACTGAAACTCTATCGTCGGCTCCACATGATAAAGCTCCTCACGATTCCGCTCATAATAACGGATCATCTGACTCCGCGTAATCTCCACCGCCGGCCGTATGAACGTGTCCCGATAAATACTGATCACCAACTGACGCTCCGACGACTCCAACTCCCGATCCACACTGCTGCCCACCGCCGCCAGCTGCGCGTGCGCCTCCGCCTCACTGCCCCCGTAACGCCCCAGCAACTTCCGCCGACGATCCGCCATCTCCTGCGCCAGCACCTCTTCAAAATCCCCACTCTCCGCCAACAACTCCTGGGCATACTGATACAGCAACCGATTCTGCACCTCGTTGATCACCGCCTGCGCTATCGCCTTCTGCGCCTGCGCCAAAAATTGCTTGCCCTCCAGCCGGCCCGCCCACTCCGCCAACTCCCCCCGCACCGCCCGCAAAATCTCCGGCGACGTAATCGCGTCCTCGTTCACCTGCAGCACCGTCCCCGTCCCGACCACCGACCGCTTCGACGCCTGACCCGCCTCCCCGCCGCCTGCCGGCTCCGCCTCCCCACCCAACACACCAGCCGCCAACGCCCCCCACGCCGCACACACCAGCAAACCTATCCGAACCATCCCATTATCCATGGCACCAACTCTCCTCTACAGGTATTTGACCGGCCCGTAGTATAAACCTTCCGACCGTCCTGTGCAAACCATACGCCCACACCTCAATGAAGCCCCGCAATCTCATCCCAGGCTCCAATCACCAAACACCCACCGGCCCTCCACTCGCTGACCTCACCCCCTCAGCAGCTTCCGCAACACCGCCAGCAGCGTCCCGTTACTCTCAAAATACGCCCCCCTCAAACGCAAATGCACCGTCTGTGCGTCCGGCACCGACACCCGACCCGACGACCGCCTCAACACCGGCTCCAGCGACCGCGGATCCCCCACCGAAAAAATCAAGTCCGGCTCCTTCCGCACAATACTCCGTATCCCATGCCCGCTCGCCAACAACCGCACCTCCCCCAGCAGCAACAACTCCTCCACCGCCCCGGGCCCCTCACCAAACAGATCCACCAGATCCTTACGCAACTGCTCTAGATCCGCCACACTCCCACACCCCGCCAGCCGCCGATACACATCCATCCGCTGACGCTCCGACGCCACATAACTCCGCGGCAGACGCGCATCAATCCCCAACTCCAGATGCGTCGTCGCCTGCACCGGCTCCGGCTCGCCCGCCTGCTCACGCACCGCCCGCGCCAACAACTGACAATACAACTCATAACCCACCGCGTCGATGTGCCCGCTCTGCTGAGCCCCCAATATATTCCCCGCACCCCGTATCTCCAAATCTCGCAACGCGATCCGAAAACCAGACCCCAACTGCGAATACTCCTCGATCGCCTTGAGCCGCTTGGCCGCCACCGGAGTCAACGTCCGCCGACGTGGCAACAACATATACGCATACGCCCGATGCTTGTACCGCCCCACACGCCCCCGCAACTGATGCAACTCCGCCAGCCCGAACCGATCCGTCTCATCAATAAAAATCGTATTCGCACTCGGTATGTCCAACCCCGACTCGATAATCGTCGTGCACACCAGCACGTCCGCCTCACGATTGACAAACTGCAGCATCCGCTCTTCCAGCTCGTGCTTGGGCATCTGCCCGTGCCCCACAATGATCCGCGCCTCCGGCACCAGCCGCCCCAGCCGATCCGCCGCACTCATGATACTCTGCACCCGGTTATGCACAAAATACACCTGCCCGTCCCGCGCCAACTCATGCAATATCGCCCCCCGAATCCGCTCCGGATCATACGACGCCACCTCCGTCACAATGCTCCGCCGATCCAGAGGCGGCGTCGTCAACGACGAAATATCCCGCAAACCCAAAAGCGCCATGTGCAGCGTCCGCGGGATCGGCGTCGCCGTCATCGTCAGCACATCCACCGTCTTGCGCATCCGCTTGAGACGCTCCTTGTGCTCCACCCCAAACCGCTGCTCCTCATCGATCACCACCAGCCCCAAGTCCGCAAAACGCACATCATCACTCAAAAGACGATGCGTCCCGATCAGAATATCCACCTGACCCGCCCCCGTCCGCGCCACAATATCCCGCGCCTCCCCCGCCGTTCTGAACCGACTCAACACCTCGATCAACACCGGAAAATCCGCCAGCCGCTCCGTAAACGTGCGATAGTGCTGATCCGCCAGCACCGTCGTCGGCACCAGCACCGCCACCTGCTTACCCGCCTGCACCGTCTTGAACGCCGCCCGCAACGCCAACTCCGTCTTGCCATACCCCACATCCCCGCACAACAGCCGATCCATCGGATTACCCCGCTCCATATCCTCCTTTATCGCCGCGTTCGCACCCGCCTGATCCACCGTGTCCTCAAACGCAAACGACGCCTCCAACTCACGCTGCCACACCGTATCCGCCGGATACGCAATCCCCTCCGCCGACTGCCGGTACGCCTGGATCTCCAACAGCTCCGCCGCCAGATCCTCCACCGCCGCCGCCACCTTCTCCTTCTGCTTCGCCCACGATCGCCCCCCCAGCTTCGCCAACGGCACCCGCCCCCGACGCGCCCCCACATACTTGTGCACCAGATATATCTTGTCCGCCGGCACATGGACCAACGCCCGAGACGCAAACTCCAGCACCAGAAACTCCTGCTCCCTCCCGTGCTTCGTCAGCGTCGTCATCCCCCGAAACCGCCCAATACCATGATTGACATGCACCACCAGATCCCCACGCTCCAGGTCCGTAAACGACTCCACCGCCTGCACCGACTGCACCCGCCGCAACCGACGACGCTGATGACGCTGCGCAAACACCTCCTGATGACTCAACACATAAAGACCGCACCAGGGCAGACAAAAACCCCCCTTCAAAAACCCTGTCCGCAGGCGAAGCTTCGCAGGCCAATCCCCCCGCCCCGCCGCCTCCGTTACCTCCTGGCCCACCAGCTCCTCCATACGCTCCTGCTGCGCCGCGTTCTCACAAAAGAAAAACACCTCCTCCTCACCCGACACCTCCACAATCTCCCCTAATGACTCCCGACCGCGATTCTCAAATCGCTGCACCGACTCGCCGCCCAAACCCACCGACGCCGAACAAATACCACTGGCGAACCGATTGACGTAAACCGTATCGAACGCCCCCGCCCGCCCCAGCACCGATTCAATATCCCAAAGCCTCGCCTGCTCCCCCAGCCGCTCCCGCAACAGCCGACCCACCTCCGCCAGCTCGCCCGCCTCCTCCAACACCACCACCGTCTCCCGCGGCAGATAATCAAAAAAATACGTGCTCTCCTCCGTCGCCACCGGCACCCGACACGACGACAGACTCACCTCGCTCAGCGTCGCGCTCGAACGCTGCGTGTCCAAATCAAAATACCGCAGCGACTCGACCTCATCCCCAAAAAACTCGATCCGCACCGGCTGATCCTGACCCGGCGCAAACACATCCACAATTCCCCCCCGCCGTGCAAACTCACCCACCACGTCCACCTGATCCACCCGCGCGTACTGCTCCTCCACCAGCCACCGCGTAAGAGCCTCCAACCCCCCCGCCTCTGGCCCCTCTCTGCCCTCCCCAGTGCCAACACCCGACTCCTCCCCCTCCCCACTCCTGACTCCCGACTCCTGACTACTGACTTCTTCCACCCTCTCCCCCACCCGCAAACGCAACGTATGCCCCACCAGAAACTCCGCCGCCGGCACCGCCTGCATCAACGCCGCCACCGGCGCCACCACCACCCTGTCACTACCCACCTCCCCCGCCAGCTCCCCACACAAACGCAGCCGCTCCGACGCAACCTCCGACGTCGCGTCGCCGGCGTCATGCTGTATCTCCGCCGCCGGAAGCAGATGAACCGGCCGTCCCAGGTACGTCTCCAACTCATCCTGTGCCTCGTCCGCCTGCGGAATATGCGCCGTCACATAAAGAATAGGCCGACCCAACTGCTGGCCCACCAACGCCCCCACCAGTCGGCCCAGACTGCCCCACACCCCGTACGCCTCCACCTCACCCCGCCCTCTCTCACCCGACAACGCCTCGTAAATCGGCGCAAGCACCCCCCCCGCTCCGTCCCCCCGCCGACAGAGTATCTGCCCCAGTTCCTCAATCAGTGACGGCATAACCTTACCTCAACCGCTCCCGCTACCCTATATGCTTACACATGACCATGCCAGCACGAAAATACCCGACCAAACACACTCTGGCCATCTCACCTGTTACTACAACGCTACACAATGTGCTCTCGGC
>CAYNXW010000224.1:0-4967 GCA_964401265.1 uncultured Pirellulales bacterium
GGGGCCGGTGAAGCTGACGTGGTACGACGGTATGCGTCCGCCTCGGCCGGAGGTGCTGGAGGATGGGCGTCGGTTAGGCGGTTCGGAAGGGGGGATATTGTTCAAGGGCGATAAGGGGATGCTTATGACCGGATATATGGCCGATAGTCCGCGGCTTATTCCGGAGACCAAGATGAAGGCGTACAAGAGGCCCACACCGAGCATCAAGCGGGTGAGGCATTCGCACGAGATGGACTGGATCAAGGCGATCAAAGAGGGTGGCAAGGCGGGTGCGGACTTTGCGTATTCGGGGCCTTTGACGGAGGCGACGCTTCTGGGTAACGTGGCCAAGCGGGTCGACGGCAGGCTTTTGTGGGACGGGGCGGCGATGAAGGTGACCAACAACGCCGAGGCCAATGGTTATCTCAAGCGAGAGTATCGTGCGGGCTGGGAGATGTGAGGGGAGGGCGAGATGCATGCGAAGAAGGCCGGCGCAATGGCCGGATAGAGAAAGGTAAGCACGGTATGGTTATCAAGAAAGCGTACTCGTTACTTAGTACTATTGCCTTGTTGTTGGCGACATCTCTGGCTCAGGCGGGCGATGACGGATATGTGCGGTGGGACTTTGAGACGGGGGATTTGCAGGGCTGGCGGGTCGTGGAGGGGGCGTTCGACTGGGTGGTTTGTCCCAAGGCTAAGTATCGCAATCGTCCCAACGAGGCGTACAACAAGCAGGGGAAGTATTTCTTGACGACGCTGGAGTGCCGGGACGGGCGTGGTAACGACGGCATGACGGGGGTGATCGAGTCACCGGTGTTTCGGCTGGACGACGGGCGGATGTCTTTTCTCGTTGGGGGCGGCTCGCATGGTAATACGTACGTGGCGTTGTGTACGTTGGAGGGCAAGGAGGTTGTCAAGGCGCGAGGCGTCAATGATGAGGCCTTGCAGCGTGTGGAGTGGCAGCAGGACGCACTGGTGGGGCAAAAAGTGTTCCTGCGGGTTGTGGACTTTCATGAGGGCGGCTGGGGGCATACAACCTTCGACGATTTTAAGGCGCGAGGCGCGATCGACGCGGAGGCGACAAAGCAGCGTTTGGTAGAGCGTCAGGTTGTTCGGGAGCAGCGTGAACGGAAGTGGCAGGAGCTGCTCGATGAGGTGCTGGGGGGGAAAACGCTGTTGTTTGTGGTTCGTGGGCAATATAGGCCTGATCACCATAATACGGCGACGCTCTTTCAGACGGGAGAGATTAATACGAGCAGTTTTGTGGGAGGGGGCGTGCTCAAGGCAATCGATCTGTCCGAAGGGGGCGAGACGCGAACGCTGGTTGAGGCGCCGCAGGGAATAGTACGTGACCCGGAGGTTCATTTTTCGGGTGAGAAGATCGTGTTTTCGATGCGGCGGGATATCAAGGACGATTATCA
The DNA here is from genome assembly GCA_964401265.1 of uncultured Pirellulales bacterium. Lineage (GTDB taxonomy): Bacteria > Planctomycetota > Phycisphaerae > Sedimentisphaerales > SM23-30 > CAYNXW01. Next base: position 1,401 of record CAYNXW010000224.1, read on the forward strand.
TCTTTACGAAATCAACGCGGACGGGACGGGGCTCAAGCAGTTGACGTTTGGGTCAGGGATAAGCGATATAGATCCGTTGTATATGCCTGACGATAGCATTGTCTTTTCGTCGACACGGGAGCCGAAGTATTGCATGTGCAACCGGCACATCATGTGTAATCTCTTTCGCATGGACGCCGATGGGGGCAACATTCACCAGATAGGCAAGAGCACGCTGTTTGAGGGGCATGGCACGTTGCTGCCGGACGGGCGTATTTTGTACGACCGGTGGGAATATGTGGACCGCAATTTTGGGGACGCCCAGGGGCTCTGGACGATCAATCCGGACGGGACGAATCCGGCGGTGTACTGGGGCAACAATACGCCGTCGCCGGGCGGGGTGATCGACGCGCGGGTGATACCGGGTACGCAACAGATAGCGTGTATTCTGGGCTCATGTCACGACCGGCCTTGGGGCACGTTGGCTGTCATTGATCGTCGGTTTGGCCTGGACGGGCGTCAGGGTATTGTGCGGACCTGGCCGGCGCATGCGGTGAATCGGGCCAATACGACGAGCAAGAATGCGTGGGACACCTTTATGGGTGTTCATCCCCGCTATGAGGATCCTTACCCGCTGGATGATCGGTATGTGCTTTGCTCGCGTATGACAGGGCGGGGTGAGCACATGGGGATTTACCTGGTGGATATGCAGGGCGATGAGGCGTTGCTGCACAGCGAAGAGCCGGGCTGCTATGATCCGATGGTGCTGGCGCCCAGGCCTCGGCCCGCGGTCATTCCGTCGCGTCGGGATTTTCGTAACCAGGAGGGGTATTTCTATGTCGTCGATGTGTATGAAGGGACGCACATGGCCGGCGTGAAACGGGGTACGGTGAAGTATTTGCGTGTGGTGGAATCGCCGGAGAAGCGGTTCTGGACGAGCCCTTACTGGGACGGCCAGGGGCAGGAAGCCCCCGCGATGGGTTGGCACGACTTCAACAACAAACGTGTCTTGGGCACCGTCCCGGTGGAAGAGGACGGTTCGGCTTATTTTGCGGTCCCGTCGGATCGGTTCGTGTATTTTCAGTTGCTCGATGAGAACAAGATGATGGTGCAGTCGATGCGCAGCGGGGTGCACGTGCAGTCGGGTGAGCAGACGGGGTGCGTGGGCTGTCATGAGGAGCGTCGAACGGCGCCGCCGGTGGGGGCCGGCAAAGCGTCTCTGGCGTTGCGGCGTGGGGCGAGTGAATTGAAGGGCTGGTATGGCCAGGCAAGGCTGTTTGATTACCAGGCGGAAGTCCAGCCGGTGTTCGACAATCAGTGCATGCGTTGTCACGATTACGGAGGCAAGGCGGCAGCTAAGCTGAATCTGGCGGGGGACCGCGATATTACGTTCAATACGTCGTACAACGAGTTGTGGCGGAAAGGATATACGTCGGCGGTGGGGGCGGGTCCGGCGCAGATACAGCAGGCCTATAGCTGGGGCTCGCACGCCAGCAAGCTGATCAAGACGCTGCGGGCGGGGCATAACGAGGTGAAGCTCAGTGTGGAAGAGATGGAGCGTCTGACGACGTGGATCGATATCAACGCGCCGTACTATTCGCGGTACGCGTGTGCTTATCCTGGGAATAATACAGGCCGTTCGCCGCTCACTTACGAACAGGTCGGACGTTTGGGGAAGTTGACGGGGATGCCCTATAAGCAGATTTGCAACAAGAACCTTGGGCCCGAGGTGTGTTTTGAGCGGCCGGAGCTGAGCCCGTGTTTGGTGTCGATCAAGGGTAAGGATGAGGCGGCGTATAGCGAGGCGCTGGCGCTTATTGAGGCGGGTAAGGCCATGCTGGAGCAACGTCCTCGGGCGGACATGCCCAACTTTCAGCCTTGTGCAACGGACCAGCAACGCCAGCAGAAGTATGCGAACAGGCAGCAAGTTGAATTGCGTAACCGAGCGGCCATTGCGGCGGGTGAGAAGGTTTACGATGCGGCGGTCGACACAAGCGGAGCAAAAGAGCAGTAATGACGCCGGAGCGGCCCATTGCGCGGGGGGTGGAGGTTTTGCACACTGACTGGCCGAGGCGGTTGGCTTCTCGTAAGTCCGGTGAATTGACGGAGTTACCGCAGATTGTCCCCCAAGGTGATGCCGAAGGACACTTGTGTTGGCCTTGCCCAGGGGGTATACTAAGTGCAAACTTACCTGTGGGTGGGCAGCCCAGCAAAACAGCATGGGGCCATGCGAGTAACCTGAGACGATACGAGCATGGGTGATTACGTTGAGGTACCGCGAGAGCCAGCACCAAGTGATGGATTTATGTATGAGGCGCTATAACCTAGTATTACTGGCTGTTCTCATTTTTGCTCTGACGGCGGTAGGGGATCCGGTGTGTTTGGTGGCGCAAGAGGCTGCTAATGTCGGGGCTGAAGTCGAGGCGGACTGGATGGCCCAGGCCCAAGTTGCCTTACGGACGGAGAGAGTGCGAGCGGGCGTCTATCCTGCCGCGGTCGTGGACAAATGCGTCTGGATCGGCACGGGATTGCACGCCGGTGGCAAGCAGGAGCCTGCGTGGTGGCAGGTCGACCTGGGCAAAGCCCAACCGCTTGACCGAGCCGTCATATCCAAGCGAGAGTTCCGCGCGGACCGTGCGGCCCGTCTGCAGATTCTATTGTCCGAAGACGGCCAGCAGTGGAAGGAAGTCTATCGGCACGACGGCACCGCTGTGGACCGTGTTGTCTATGTGACTGTGTCTCTGGGCGGGCACACGGGCCGCTATGTACGGGTGGTGGTGCCCCCGGGCGACGGCGTGCACCTCGACGAGGTGCAAATCTACAGTTCACAGGGCCCCCGTGGTAATCTGGCCCTGGGTAAACCTACCATTCAGAGCGACACCATCGGATTGTCGCGGCCCAGAACGATGGAAGATCTGGTCAACCGCGTCCTCCGGCGCGGCGGTCTGCTGGCCAAAGAACTGCGCCGTCTCGGTGCTGAAACAGCTGCCGGCACAGCTGATACTCGGTTGGCCGAGCTGGTACGCCAGCGTGATGCTCTTGCAAAAGGAACTATAGCGGGCCAAGACGCCGACGCCGCCTGGAGCGCCCTCTACCTGAAAGCGCGTTGGGCAGTCCGCAAGGCCGCTTTCGCCAATCCCCTGCTGGACTTTGACGAGCTGCTCTTCGTGCGGCGTCACTGGCCCGGAGGCCATCAGGCTGCCCATCATCTGGGCACGTGGCAGGAGCCGGGAGGCGACGTCAGCATCCTTACAGGTCTGTCGCCCGCTGGGAAAGTGCGTAGCGTCATCGGCGATCAGTTGGCCAGCGGGGGCATCGGCCGTCCCGATCTTTCGTTCGACGGTGAGCGTATTGTCTTTCCGTACGCTGGTCCCCGTGAGCCTCCGACGAAGAAAGGTTCGGGGCCCAATTACGACGGTGGCTCCTGTTGGATGTACGACGTGTACGAAATCAATGTCGACGGCACGGGCCTGCGGCGGCTGACGAACTGTCCGAACTCGGAAGACACCGAGCCGTGCTATCTGCCCAACGGCCGGATAGCGTTTACCACCTCGCGTGAGAACCGATTCGTGCAATGTGGCGACTGGG
>CAYNXW010000225.1:0-4942 GCA_964401265.1 uncultured Pirellulales bacterium
CGGCGCCAATTTGAAAGTCATCGCCCGCGCCTTTGTGGAACTCTTCAAGCTGCGCCGGTGCATCAAACGCGGTGACTGAGCGCGGATATGAGCGACAGTCACATGGCCGGGCAGCGGGTGTGCGGACTACTGAAATACGAAGAATCCCCCGGTTTTGCACCGGGGGCTGGCGGAGGCAGGGTGTTTTTGCCCGTGTTTTTTATTCTTCTTCCTTCTTGGCCTTGCGTGCAGCGACGATCTGCTGGACCACATTTGGCGGCACCGGTTCGTAGTGGCTCAGGTCCATTGTGAAGCTGCCCTGGCCGCCGGTGACGCTCTTGAGCTGCGAATTGTACTGCTGCACCTCGGCCAGGGGCACCTGCGCTTTGATGGTAATCAGGTTGCCCGGGAGCACATCCTGGCCCTGGACGCGACCTCGCCGGGACGACAAGTCGCCTGTGATATCGCCGACGTTGTCCGTTGGCACGGTCACTTCCATGTTCACGATGGGCTCGAGGAGGATCGGCTTGGCCTGCATGAACGCTTTGCGGAAGGCCTCGCGACCGGCAATCTGGAAGGCAATGTCTTTACTGTCGACCGGGTGCGTCTTGCCGTCCACGAGAGAGACTTTGACGTCAACGACGGGGAAGCCGGCCAGGACGCCATCGACCATGGCGGCTTGACAGCCCTTGTCGACGCTCGGGCGGAACGACTGATCGATCGACCCGCCGAAGATTTTATCGACAAACTCATATCCCTCGCCGCGTTCGTTGGGCTCCATGTCGATGAAGACCCGCGCGAACTGGCCCGCGCCGCCGCTCTGCTTTTTGTGGGTGTATTCCACCAGCTTTGCAGGGGTCGTGACGGTCTCGCGATACGGAATCTGGGGGGGTTTGGTGTTGACGTCGAGGCCTCGTCGGTTTTTCATTCGTTCGAGGTTGACGCGAATATGGAGTTCGCCAATGGCTGAAATAATCTGCTCGTTCGTCTGGCGGTCGCGGTCGATGACGAAGGTGGGATCGGAGTCGGACACCTCGCCCAACACCGTGGAGATTTTGGTCTCGTCCCCCCGGCTCTTGGGCTCAATCGCGAGGCTGTACATTGGGGTGGGCATCGGCGGGGTTTCTAGTCGTCCCGGCTCATTCCCGGAATAGACGGTGTCGAGGATGCGTAAATCCTCGAGCTTGGCGAGGGTGACAATGTCGCCCGCCTGGGCCTCGTCGAGATGGTCGAGGCGGTCGCCCTGTAGCTTTGAGATCGCGCCGGCGCGCATGCCCTTTTTGCCGCCGGTGGCCTGCAAGGCAGTATCACTCTTGAGTGTGCCTCGCCCCAGACGAACGGTCGAATACTTGATATTGCTGCGAGGATCGTAGCTGACGCGAATCACCAGCCCCAAGGCGTCTGCCTTGGGATCCGGCTCCACCGGCGTCGAGCTCGCCCGGTCGCCCTGGCCCGCCAGCGTCAGTTTGACGCCCTCGACCGGACTGGGGCACGACTGGGCCACGAGGTCCAATAACTCGGTCACGCCCAGCTCGTTCCGGGCGCTTGTGAACAAGATCGGCACCACTGTCTGGGTGGTCAAGGCCTTGGTGAACACGTCGGCGAGTTTCTCGGCACTGACCTCTTCACCACCGAGATAGCTCTCCATCAACTCCTCGTCTGCCTCGATGATTGTTTCCATGAGGTTTGTATGGGCCTCAGCGACGTCGCCAAAGGCCGCTTCGCCTGTGTCCTGACTGAGACAGTCGATGACGGCCTTACCATCGGCGGTGGGCAGGTTGGCCGGCACACACTGGTTGCCAAAACTCTCTCGCAAGGCATCCACCAAGCCCGAGAGGTCGTTGCCGCCGCCGTCAACCTTGTTGACGACGATCACGCAGGCCATTCCGCGGTCCTTTGCCGCCTGGAAGAGGCGACGGGTGTTCATCTGAATCCCCGCGGAGGCACTTACCACAACCACCGCGGTCTCGGCCGCACCGAGCCCGGTCAAGGCGGCCCCGACAAACTCGGGATAGCCGGGGGTGTCGACGATGTTGATTTCTTTGCCGCCGTGGCTCACGTGGGCCAAGCCCGCATCAATTGAATGGCCATGCGAACGCTCTTCCTCGTCAGCGTCAAGGATGCTGCTCTTATCATCCACACTGCCCAAACGGTTGGTCTGGCCCAGCTTATGTAAAATGGCCTCGCCCAGCGTGGTCTTTCCCGCGCCGGCGTGTCCCAACAATACAATATTGCGAAGGTCTGCGACTGAGTAGGTTGCCATTGCGGCCTCCTAAGGTTGAAGTTCATAAACCACTGTAAATTCAGGAATTAGCACCTGAAAAACAAAGACTTTACAGTATAGCACTCCCGCCCGTCCAAGCAAGAGCTTTTTTTTGTGGGCCACGGTGCGACGCTCACAAGGGCGGGCCGGCACGGAGGTGAGGCCCTTGCTGGTAGCCCAAGGGACCGTCAAGGGGTATCCCCGCGAAGGTGGCGTGCCGCTGGGGGGCTAGTGCGTGTTAATCAACGATGAGCGTTGCCAGGTCGCTATCCGGGGACGCTTTGAGATCCGCCTCGAAGAAGGCCTTGTTGCGGCGGATTTTCGCTTCGGGCCAGTCCCACCAGCGGATGTGTTCCATCTGGGCGATGATGTGGTCGGCAAAGCGCTGGCCGATGACGCGGGCGGGGTTGCCTACGGCAATGGCATAGGCGGGCACGTTTTTGGTAACGACGGCGGCGGCACCGATGACGGCGCCGTTGCCGATGGTCACGCCGGAGAGAATAATGACGTTATCGCCGATCCAGACGTTATGGCCGATGCTGACGGGACCTTTGAGGGACTGGGGAGCGCGAAAGCCATAGGTGCTCTGCAACTTGTCCTGCAGGTTGGCGGTGCCGGTGTAGTGATTGCGTGTTCTGATGCGTAGATTGTAGGCAATGGCACAGTACTTGCCTATGGTTACCGGCGAGTCTTTGTGGCCGACAATGAAGGCCGGGCCGTTGATGTTGGTGCCGTAACCGACGGTGACATGGCGGCCCAACCGCGAGCGAGGGTGAACGAAGGTGGCCGCAGTCCGCCTGCGACGCTTCAATAGACGTCGATACCAACGCTGCACCAGCCTCGCCACCATTGCATTGCTCCGCTTGAACGGGTATTTGCCTCTCTGGGCCAGCCCGAATCGGGGGCCTGGGGACTATTCTATATGCGTTGGGCCGGCCCCACAAGAAAATCACCCTCTGCTTGATTTGCCATGTTGGCCCGACTACAATGGTCTCCTGCAAGCCGTGCCGACATTGAAACCAGAATACAAGTCTTAAAGTACTGGATAGCGATGAAAATACTAGTGATAGGGATTGACGGGGCCACGTGGGACGTCCTGACGGACGATGTTCTGGCCCAACACATGCCCCAGTTGTTTGCCCTGCGTCGGGGGGGCACCAGCGGCATCCTCGAATCGACCTTTCCGGCGGTCACCCCCTCGGCCTGGACGAGCTGCACCAGCGGCTGCAGCCCGCACATTCACGGCCTGACCGACTTTCAGCGTTACGCCTTCGACGCCAACACCGTGGAGCTGGCCAACAGCACCGCCGTGAAGGTGCCGAGCATGTGGGATTACCTCGGCGAGGCCGGGCTGAGCGTGGCGAGCCTCAACGTGCCCTTTACCTACCCGACCTACCCGGTCAACGGCGTGATGGTCTCCGGCCTGGGGTGTGCCGGCACCCAATCCGATTTTGTCTATCCCAATGAATTCAAGAAGACCATTCTCGAACGGATCCCGGACTACGGCATCGCCCTGGGCCCGGAAGGGCTCAACAAGCGTAACAACGGGCTGGGGACCAACCGGGAGGAATTTGAAAGCAACATCCGTCGCCTGGAACGTCGTTTTGCAATGCGTGTGGAACTGGCACGGCTGGTGCAGGAGACGCACCCGGCCGACGTGATGATGGTTCAGTTTCAACAGCTCGACCTGCTGCAGCACCTGGCCTGGCCTTATATTGCCGCCGACCGTCGCGACGAGCACCCTGTTTACCGGGACCGCATTTTTGAACTGCTTAAGCGTCTTGACGACTGTGTGGGCGAACTGCTTGACTTGATCGACCTCAACGATGGCCTGGTGCTTGTCGCCAGCGACCACGGTTTTGGGCCGATGGACCATACGGTCTGCGTCAACAAGCTGCTGTGCGACTGGGGTTATATTGAGCGGGCCAACACCTGGAATCGGATTGTGCGACGTACGCGGCGTAATCTGATGCACTTCAAGGCCCCGGTCGACCGCCGTATGAGCATGGACCTCAAGCAGCCGGTCAACTGGCACCGCACCCGCGCCATGGTGCTGCGGCGTCCCATCTACGCGGCCCTCTACCTCAACGTCCGTGGGCGGCAGCCCGGAGGCTGTGTCGAGCCCAACGGCGAATACGACCAACTTCTGGCTGAACTCAAAGAACGCTTCCTCGGCTATCGCAACCCGCTCAACGGCGAGCAGGTCTTTGAACGCGTCGAGACCCCGCGTGAACGATGGGGCGACTTTGACGACGCCGAGCAGCTCTTCGGCGATCTGATGCTCGTCCAGAAACAAGGCTACCGTGTGGCGCCGACCATGAAACAAAGCGCACCGGCGGTGTTCGCCTCGGCGTGCGACGACCTGACCGCCTCGTGGCACCACCCAGCGGGGATCTACATCGCCGCGGGGCATAACGTCAAGAAAGACACGCAGAGCGACGCGCGGATCACGGACATCGTCCCGAGCATCTACGCTCACCTGGGCATGCCCATACCGGCTGAAGTCGATGGCTCGCCCATCGCCGAGGCTTTTATCGAGAGGCCCAGCGTCACCAAGACAGCCAACCGCCAGTTCCCCCACTGCTTCGCCCAGCGCAGCGGCGTAACCCAGGAGTCGGAAGAAGAACGCGCCCAACTGGCGGAACAACTGAAGAACCTCGGCTACCTGGACTAACTGCAAGGTGGGCCTTGGGGTTAAGA
>CAYNXW010000226.1:0-4935 GCA_964401265.1 uncultured Pirellulales bacterium
CTGCCACCTTGCTCGTTCTTGCCGGCCACCTCAGTCTTATCACCCTTGGTTGCGGCTGTGCCTTTATCACCTTCCGCCGGCGTGTCGGGCTTTGAGGCATCGCCTTGGGCCGCCTTGTCCTCGCCCTCCCCCGCGCTGCCGTCCGTAGCAGCCTCTGCGGCGCTATCGCCCCCGCCCGCCTCATGCTGTGTCAACGATTCATCCCCCGCCGAATACGCTTTCCACGCATGCCGCTGCATCACCAACCCCACCAGCAAACCACAGCACACCACCACCAAGACCCCAATCACTATGCTAGAACGTTTCAATGTAGCCTCCCTCTGCTGTTATCTCGCCTTTAAAACCGGCCTCATCGCCGCCAAACTCAGTCCATCGGTACCCGTGAAAGCGATTCTATTGCCTTCTTCTTCTCTTCCGACGACATCCTGCCCCATTCCTCTTTGGCTTTGTCTTTATGTTCATCGCTCATTGTGTTCCAGATTCTCAGAAACTTCGCTCGTTGCTCCGCCGTTAGCGCCACACCCAGCCACGCAAACGGATCCTCCCCCGAGGGCGCCGCCACAACCGCTGGCTGCGGTGGCTCAGCAGGCACAGGCCCCGGTCGCATCGTCGGCCGCTTGGGCGGCCTCCGCGGCCTGCCATGTCCTCGCTTGCTCCTGCCGCCTCCGCCCGCCGCCTTGATCGGTGCCAGAATAATCTCCTCCTCACGCCAACGCAGCTTCACGAACGTCGCCTCAATCGCCAGCACCTCCGCAGCAGGACCCACCTTGTCGCCTACCTTCACCCACTTGCCGTCGATAAACGCGCGATCCCCCACGATACCCATACACCGCTTCGGCTTGGGCGGCGGCCCCGGCTTCGGCTTGAAATGCCCCTCCTTCTTCAACAATTCCGCCCGATCCTTATACCCCGACATCAACTCCGCCACCGCAGGCATGGCCGGCCCCTCACCACGCGACGCTACACTTGCCGCCACCGGCTCGCCCCCCGTCGCCCAGATCGCCAGCTTCGCCACCGACCACACCCCCAAAAGACCCGCCACCGCCAGACAAAAAGCCGACCCCCACCACTGCACCCGCGTTTGCTCCCATGGACTCATCATGACCCCTCCTCCTGCTCTGCAAATGTCGATACCGTCAACGACAACTCCCAGTCCTCCCGATTATCCGACACGCACCGCAAGGCCATCTCTTCCACCGCCACCAGATCCGGGTTCTCGTAAAGCCTGGCCAGCACATCCAACGCCTGGGCCACCTTGCACTTGCCCTGACACTCCAGACGCAACAGCTTCACCCCCAGATCACCCTCCACCGGCGACTGTCCCCGATATTGCGGCATGCCCGCCAGTCCCAGCCCCGCCTGCTTAACCTGCTCACTGAAACTCCGCAAAAAACGCAAACGCTGCGCGTCCTCTCCTCCCGGCATCGCAAAGGCCGGCACCGCTCGCGCCAAACGAAGCCGATACGCCTGCTCCCTTACCGACTCGCCACCCGCCGCCGACAACTGCCCCTCCAGCTTTTCCAGCCGCTGACGCACCTCCACCCAAGGCGTCACCACGTACGTCAACAATAGAATGACCGCCGCCGCCATGGCCCCCACCACCAACGCCCGTTGATTACGATCACCAGTCTGACTCATCATTCAACCTCCCCATGCCCCGCCGGCTCGTACGCCAGCGTAACCGAAAACTTCTGCTTCTTCGTCTTCTTGTCCTCGCCTTCCATCTTGCCCCGCACCTTGCTCGCACCCGCCTGACCCTGCAACGCCTCCTGGTACTCAAAAAACTCCTTCTCATTACCCAACTGCCCCCGAATCGTCACCTGCCCCTTGCCGTCTATCTCCACCCCGTCGAGCAGAAAACCCTTTGGCCCCAAACCGTTGGCCAAGGCAATCACCTCCAGCGGATCCACCCGCCGCCGGGCCACCGCCTGCCGCAACGCCTGCTCACGCAGCTCTCTTGTCCGCTCCGTATCCGTCTGCACCGCCGCCCACGTCGCCTCCGCCCGCGCCAGCTCGGCACGGTCCGTCACGTACCCCGCCACCGCAAACAAAGCCACCATCACCCCCAAAACCACCCCCGACGCCTGCAACGACGGCAACGCCCACCGTGGAGCCACCTCCTCCTCAGCACCCCTCAGCTCCGCCGCCAGATTCAACAGACTCTCAGGCCCCGCCAACGCCCCCAACGCCAGCCCCAGCTGCCCTGCACGCTCGTACGCCCACCGCCGACTCAAACCACCCGCCGACGTCAGCCTCTCCATCGCCGGCTCCGCCACCGTCGCCGACCAGCCATGCTCCCGCAAGAAACTCACCAACCCCGCAAAGCGTTCATCACCCGGACTGGCCAACCAAACCTGACCCGCCGCCACCTGCTCCCCCGCCATGGCCGCCCGCAAATCCTGACTCAATCGCTGCGCCTGTGCCGTCACCAACTGCTGACCCTCCCACAACGCCTCTTCCCCCCCCTCCAGACGCACCGCGCCAACCAGCACGCCGCCACGAACCACGCACAGCTCGCTGCCCTGCCCGCCCACATACAGCAACGCCCCCGACTGCGCCCCCCAGCCGAACAACTCCCTTGCCGCCCACACCAGTCCCTCGCTCGTAGGCGCCGCCACCGTCGGCTTCCACGCACCCGCCTCCTCCAACAACGTCCGCACTCGCTCCCGACGCGCCGCCGCCAACGTGACCTGCATCTTGCCATTCACGCCACGCCCCCCACGCCACGCCAACTGCAACGCCTCCACCGGCAGTGGAACCAACGCCTCCGCCTGCAAACGGACCATCTCGCCCATCTGTTCCGGACGGGCCCCCGGTAACTCAAGCCCATAATACGCCACATCGCCGCCCGCCAGCCCCACCACCACTTCGCCGCCCGCCCCCGCTACGCTCGCCGAGGCCGAACGATCCCCCTTAACATCCGCCACTGCGTAACCTGCTCCCTCTCGACGCAGCTGCACCGCCGTCTCGCCCCCGTCAGATACCATGACCACCGTTATTGTTGCACTCAATAGTTGACCCCTTCATGCCAGTATATCACCGACGTCCGCTTTTGGCCCCGATCCAACACCGCGTCTGCCTGATAACACGACCCCGTCCGCACGCTCCGAGACGTACAGCACACCCCAAACACCTCCGACCGAACCGTCACCTTCGACGCCAGCTTCTTAAAACCGTCCAGTCCCACCCCTTGCATATCCAATAAATCCGCCACGCTCGTCATCGCCGTCGCCCGCGCCGACCGCGCCTGCACCAGCCGCTCCGCCAACCCCTCATCCCCTCCCGCCAACGCCGCCAGCACCTCCTTTTCCGCCGTGTTCACGTTCACCAGCCCCACAATACGCTTCTCGTCCCGCACCGTAATCTCATCCGCTATCTGCTTGAACGTCGCCAGATCCATCGCTACCGCGTCCTCCGAGTCCTGGTCCTTCTTCGACGCCTTCTTCGGACTGCTCTCACTAATCAAGTCCCCGATACTCTTGTAACTATTCTTGCGGTTCTCCACGACCCACTTGGCCTGCCCCTTCGTCAGCCCCAGCGACCCCTCCAGCTTCGCCTCGTCCGCACTGTTGATGTTCGTCCGCTCGCCCCCGTCCGCGTCCCGGTTCATCGTATACGAATAGCACGTCAAAAAATCAATCCACCCCTTATCCAGTACGTCGTCGCCGTCATCCTCAGGCCAACGCAACGCGCCGTCCCGCTCGTTGTCGTCCAGCCGACCGTTGCGGTTGACATCCTCACCGTAAAACAACGCCTCTGTCACCCCCTTCACCAGCAACAACTCCCGAATCGTCTGAAAAGGCCCATTGCGTATCTCATACCCAGGCCGCAAAGCGCTGTACGAACCTCCCTCAGCCCCATGTGTCCGCACCGTATCATCCTTGTCTCGCCAATCCAAAATCGCCTCAGCTACATCCTCCGTCATCTCCGGCAACGCCAGCAATTGCTCCTTCGTCGCCGTGTTCACGTTCAACTTGCCCGACTCATCCGTCACCGCCGCCGTAAACACACACCCCTCCAACGCCACGTCCTCGCATTCTGTCTCGTTGTCGCTCCAGATATCCTGCAAACCGTCTCCCGCCTTGTTATCATCATTGAGCAGCCCGATCGCCGTCTCCAACGCCGCCCGGCACGCCCATCGGCCGCGCAACTGCTCGCACGACGACAAACTCACCCGATTGTCCAGCCGCACCGACTTAGCCATCACCGTCACCAACACCGTCAGCACCACCACCAGCCACAGCACCGCCACCAACGCCAACCCGCGCCGTCCAGCCCCCTCCTGTACCATGCACCGCCACCGGTTCAACCTTGCCCCCTTCCCGCGCCCGTCTCGCCCCTGCCGCCTTCACCTTGCTGGCCCCGTCGCCGCGCCCCATACACATAAAACCGCTCCTCCGCCACGTCGCCGCCCCCACTCTCCAACGCGCTCACCAACGTCACCGACATCAACCCCGGCAGCCGATCCATCTCCTCAGGCCACTGTGTCGCCCAATCCTGCCCATCCTGATAACGCACCTCAAAACCCACAATATGCTCCGCCACCAGCGTCACCACCCCGCCGGCCTTCTCCCCTTCGCTCGGGTTAGGCCACTGCCGCCGAAACAGCACGTTGCACCCCGCACGCTGCTCCAGAAAATATTCTACCTCGTACACGTCCGACTCGGGCTTGGCCAGCCGCGCCTTCGTCCCGCTCACCGTATAAAACACGATCCGACTACGCACCGTCCCACCCCGCTCTTCACTGCTGCCCACAAACTTCTGATCCTGCGCCGAACCCGCCCGGTACAGATTGCCCAAATCCCGACGCACCTGCTCCGCCGCCCGCCGCAAGCTCCGAAACACCTCCTGACGCCGTTCCACCTTCTCCCGGTTCCGTACCGTCGCCCGAAGCGCACCGGCCCCCGCCGCCGCCACCAAAGCAGCCACCATCGA
>CAYNXW010000227.1:0-4925 GCA_964401265.1 uncultured Pirellulales bacterium
CCTTTGTGGCGATGACGGTGGTGCGTTGGGCATGCTTTTATCCGGTCAATCGGACGGTGCGGGAGTATGTGGTGGCGGGCCAGTTGGCGGAAGGGCTTTCGGCGCGGCCGGTGTGGACGCGGCGCGAGTATTTGTCGTTTCAGGTGCGTAGCGGACTGTTGCTGATGCTGGTGCCTCTGTCTGTCATCGTGGCGTGGAAAGACGTGGTGCAGTTGCTGCAGCGGCAATGGTTTATGGAGACGGCATGGGGAGAATGGGCCAGTGAATTGGGAGTGGGTTTTGGCACGCTGGTTGTGTTTGTGGTGGCGCCGGCGCTGTTGCGGCGGATATGGTTGACGCGTTCGCTGCCGGCGGGTCCGTTGCGTGAAAGGCTGGAAGGTTTTTGTCAGCGTCTGCGTCTCAAGCACCGTGACATTCTGCTTTGGGATACGTTTGGCGGGGTAGCGAACGCAGCGGTGATGGGTGTGGTGGGGCAGCTGCGTTATGTGTTGCTGAGCGACGCGTTGATTGAAAACATGTCGGATGAGCAGATCGAGGCAGTATTTGGCCACGAAGCAGGTCACGTCAAGCACCACCACATTCTGTTTCTGGTGTTGTCGGCGTTGGCGTGCGGTATGTTGGTTGTTGTGGCGAGCGAATGGGTGGCTATAGGTCTGGCGTGGCTCTGGCCGGAGGATAGCCCTTTGAACATGTATGGCCAGTGGATACTCGGTGGGACGTTTGTGGTGCTGGTGGGGATGTGGGCGGGTGTGTTCGGGTGTATTTCGCGTCGTTTCGAGCGTCAGGCGGACGTGCATGCAGCGCAAGCGGTGGCGGCACACGGTGGTGGTAGCCGAGAAGGGTCGCAGGCTGGGAGCGTGACCGGTTCACGCCTGGACGTGCACGGGGCGCAGGTGATGGCGGCGGCGTTGGTTCGGGTAGCTCTGCTCAATGGGATACCGCCGGAGGCGCGGTCGTGGCGTCATTCGAGCATTGCGAGCCGGGCGCGTTTTTTGCGGGAGCTGGCGACGTCTGAGACTGCTCTGGCTCGATTTTCTCGGCGGCTGCGTGTGCTGAAAGTCGCTATATTTTTGACGTTTGCTGTGGGGGCAGCTGGTGCGGTGTGGACCTTTGCGGTCGCTGCTTCTCAAGGATAACGAGCGATGGATGTAATTTGTCACGGAATTGATCTGGTGGACTGCGAGCGGTTGGCAGGTATGGTGGAACGGCACGGGGGGCGTTTTCTGGATCGTGTGTTCACGGCGGCGGAACAGGCGTATTGCTGTCGGTTTCAGAAGCAGGCGGAGCGTCTGGCGGGGCGTTTTGCGGTGAAGGAAGCGGTGATGAAGCTGCTGGGCACGGGTTGGCAGAACGGTATCGCGTGGACGGACATAGAGGTGCGCAATGACGCGTCGGGTCGGCCGGAGCTGACACTGCGGGGCAGGGTGGCGGAGTTGGCGGACGAGATGGGTATTGAGCAAGTCAGTATCAGTATCACTCATACGAAGGACCTGGCCATTGCGTCGGCCATTGCACTGGGCGTCAAACGATGACTGATGGGGCGTACTATGACGTTATCGTAGTGGGTGGAGGCCATGCCGGGGCGGAGGCGGCATATAGCGCGTGGCGTCTTGGGGCCAAGACGGCTTTGGTGACGATGTCGAAGGCGACGATCGCGCAGATGAGCTGCAATCCGGCGATTGGTGGGCTGGCCAAGGGGCAGATCGTGCGGGAGATCGATGCGTTGGGGGGGCTGATGGGTCTGGCGGCGGATGAGGCGGGGATTCAGTTTCGGATGCTCAACCGCAGCAAGGGGCCGGCGGTGTGGGGGCCTCGGGCGCAGGCGGACAAGCAGCTTTACCAGGAGACGGTGCGGGCGATGTTGGAGGCGTCGGCCGGGCTGGTGTTGATTGAGGATACAGCGGCGCAGCTGCGCGTGCGGGACAAGGCGGTAACGGGTGTGGTGTGTGCGTCGGGGCGTGAGCTTGGGGCGGATGCGGTGGTGCTGACAACGGGGACGTTTTTGCGGGGGTTGATGCATCTGGGCACGGAGCAGGAGCCAGGGGGGCGTTACGGCGATGCGGCGGCGAATGAGCTGTCGGCGAGTCTGAGGGAGGCGGGGTTGGACCTGGGTCGGCTCAAGACGGGGACGCCGGCGCGGCTGGATGGTGAGACGATTGATTTTTCGAGGCTCGAAGCACAGTGTGGCGACGAGGAGCCGCGTCCTTTCAGTTTTCTCAACGAGCGGATCGCGCAGGAGCAGGTGTGCTGCCACATCACGTTTACCAATCGCCAGACGCACGAGATTATCCGGCGTAATCTGGACCGTGCGCCGCTGTATACGGGACAGATACAGAGCACGGGGCCGCGGTACTGTCCGTCTATAGAAACAAAGCTGGTCCGTTTTGCCGACAAGGAGCGCCACCAGGTCTTTCTTGAGCCGGAAGGGCGGGACACCAACTGGGTATACTGCAACGGCGTGAGCACATCGTTGCCGCGTGACGTGCAGGAGGCGATGATACATTCCATCGCAGGGCTGGAAGAGGCGGGGATTTTGCGTTACGGGTACGCGATTGAGTACGATTATGTGCCGCCGTTGCAGATACGGGCTACGCTGGAGGCCAAGGCGGTGGGGGGGTTGTTTCTGGCGGGGCAGATCAACGGTACCAGCGGGTATGAGGAGGCGGCGGCGCAGGGGTTGATGGCGGGTGTCAACGCGGTGCGGCATGTACGTAAGATGGATGGCGTGACGCTGGGGCGTGATGAGGCGTATATCGGGGTGATGATTGATGATCTGGTGACCAAGGGTGTTGACGAGCCCTACCGGATGTTCACGTCGCGGGCGGAGCATCGGCTGTTGCTTCGGGCGGACAACGCGGACGAGCGGCTGACACCATTGGGGCGAGAGTGGGGGCTGGTGGGGGACGAGCGTTACGGGCGGTTCACGGAGAAGCAGGGGCAGCTGCAGGAGATTCGGCAGTACTTGCGTGAACACCGGCTGGGCCATGACGGCACGGTGCTGGAACAACGGCTGCGTCAGCCGGGCCATGACGTGGGGTGGTTGTTGGCTCAGGACGGCGAGCTGGCTGGGCGAGGTTACCAGCGTGACGCGTTGCAGCAGGCGATCAACGACGCGCGGTACGTGGGCTACATCGATAAGCAGCAACGGTTGATCGAGCGGTCGCGTCGGGCGCAGGGCATGCGTCTGCCGGCGGAGTTTGACTATCACAGCATCAGCCAGTTGCGGTTTGAAGCACAGGAGAAGCTTAATGTGGTACAGCCGATGGACCTGGGCCAGGCGGCACGGGTTACGGGCATCAACCCTGCGGATATCACGGTGCTGATGATTCACTTTCAGAAGCAGGGGCAGGGCTGAGCTGGTTTGGTTTGGATACCAACGGCCGGCTCGGACACGTTGTTCACAAGTATTTGCTTTTACAGGATGCGACAGAACACGCTGAAGCGTGCACTCTTACTAGACCTTGTAATGGGACATTCCCGTCACACTGAGTATTTGATTTCGCTCGGACTGACGTGTTACAGGAGAGCAAGTCTATGGACAAGAAGGTGGATGATTGGCAGGAAGGGCCGGTGGTATCGTCGGAGGCGGTTGGGGTGACTGAAACTGTGCCGGTTCGGCCGTGGGGATTTTGGGCGACGGTGGGTTTTTCTGCGATCATGGGGGTAGTGTATCTGGTCTTGAGTGTGCTTATCAGTGTGGCGTTTGTCTTTGCGTTCAAAGCGAGCCATCCTCAACTTGGGTATGATGAGATTGGCGAAACGCTCCAGCGGAACGGTTTGCTGATGGCGGTTTCAGCGACGCTGTTTACGCTGCCGGTTGTCGGGATGTGTGTCTTGTTTGCCTGGTGCCGCAAAGGCATGCGAGTACGGGACTACCTGGCGATTCGGATGGCGTCCGGCCGGCAGTTGATGGTGTGGTTAGGCGCTTTGGTCGGTTTCATCATCGTCAGCGATTCACTGACGGTTGTCATCGGGGGACCGGTTGTGCCCGAATGGATGTTGGCCGTCTATGAGACGTCGGTATTTCCGCCGCTACTGTTTTTTGCGATCATCGTCTGTGCACCGGTGACCGAGGAGATCTTGTTTCGGGGCTTTCTGTTCAAGGGTTTGAAATATTCCTGGATGGGGCCGATTGGGGCGACGGTGACGACATCGCTGCTGTGGGCGTTACTGCATGTTCAGTACGATTGGCAGGGAATCGCTTCAATTTTCATCGCTGGACTGCTGCTAGGGGCGGCACGGATACGCACGCGTTCGGTGCTGGTGCCGATGATTATGCATGCGGTGATGAATATTGTCGCCAGCGTTCAACTTCTGATCGTGCTGCTTTCTTGATAGTGAATTGACGACCGCTGTATTACGGCGAGGGTGGTGTCGGGACGGGAATCGGTGTTTCCGATAGTTCGCGTGTCATCTGTTCGAGCGTTTTGGATAGCTGGGCGTTGCGTTGCTCCAGAATGTCGATCTTTTTCTTCTGGAGTTCGAGCAACTGTCGGCATTGGTGCAATTCCTGGTGCAACTGTTTTTCGTAGGCCGAGCGTGCCTGCAGCTGTTTTTCGTACTCCTGTGAGAGAGCCTGCGCGTGCGTGGTGGGTAGACGTGATTGGCGGGCGGTGGTTGGAGAGTGGCGTAGCGGGGGGGCATCGGTGACGGGGGGTTTGACCGGACCCCGGGCGCAGCCTACGAACAGCGAGACAACCAAGAGTAACGAGGCATAGCGTAACGAACGGTTTGTCATCAGATTCTCCTGCAGCATGATTAATGCCCTGACTTGCTGATACTCACATTGAGAATTACTAAGAAGATGGTACTCGATTCTCTGGATTCCCGCTTTCGCGAGAATGGCCGATATAGTAGCGTCATGGCGTTAAGAGATTTGAGGTTGATGCGTCTCAGGCAAAGACGATGGCGGCGTAGCCGACGCT
>CAYNXW010000228.1:0-4894 GCA_964401265.1 uncultured Pirellulales bacterium
CGGCGTATCCGGATGGCGGGACGGATGTGGTGCAGAACGGGGGGGGCAAGGGTTTGATCGAGCGGCAGGCGGGGGGGCAGCTGGGGCCCTTGGACGCGAAGGGGTATCGGTATCGAGTGATTGACGGGGCAGACCCGCTGGGCTATGATGCGTTGTTGGCTGGCAGCGTGCTACTGGACGGGCGGTATCACAGCGGCCGGGCGTGGCTGGCGGCGACGGCGGCGACGCAGTATCCGGACGCGGTGGTGCAGTTGGCGGAGCTGTTCGATTCGCGTCGGGCGGGGGATCTGGTGTTGTTCGCGGCGGAGGGGTGGGACTTTGCCCCGGAGGCGATCGGCGGTCACGGCAGCGTGGTGGCGGCGGACATGCGGGTGCCCATGGTCATAGCGGGTCCGGGCGTCAAGGGGGGGGCGACGCTGGAGACGGCGCGGACGGTGGACGTGGCGCCGACGTTGGTCGAGATGCTTGAGCCGACGGCGTTGGAAGGTCGATATTTTGACGGACGGAGTTTGTTGAATGAGTTGAAGTAGATTCAGCATGGGTAAAAGTTACCCATCCTAGGAGTGTTGCCCTACTAACGTAGGGGAATGTAAGGCGCGGGCGAGACGGCCGCGACACGGCAATCATGGGCAGGATGCCCATGCCACGGGAAAAACAAGAGGTGCATGGTGCTGGGCGAGAAGCGATTCATTCGCACGATCAGGCTGAGCAATCTGCTGTCCTATGGGCCCAAGGCCAAGGAAGTGGAGCTGGGCTCGCTCAACGTCTTGATTGGCTACAACAGCACGGGCAAGAGCAACCTGATCGAGGCGATAGGGTTGTTGGCGGCGGCGCCGCGGGATATCGGCGAGCCGATACGGCAAGGCGGCGGGATCAGTGAGTGGCTCTGGAAGGGGGGCGGGAAGGGCTCGCGCGGGCCAGCGGAAATCGAGGTAACGGTGGATTACCCGGAGGGGTCGACGGGTTTGCAGTACCGGATCGCGTTGGGAGAGGTGGGGCAAAAATTTGAGGTGATCAGTGAATCGGTTGAGAACGAACAGGCTCTGGGCGAAGGGGCCGAGGAATCTGTTCATTACCGGTTAAATGAGAAACAAGCGGTTTTCAAGGGCTTTAGGGACCACCCTGCAAATAAGGAACGCTTTGAGTTGCTGCAGGCCCGGGTGCGTCTTGATGTTCGGCAGGCCATTTTTAGCCAGCGGAAGGATCCGGAGCAGTATCCGCAGATTACGTACTTGGGCAAACGGTTCGGTGAAATACGGTTGTATCGTGAGTGGGAGTTTGGGCGTTATACGGCACCGCGGTTGCCGCAGAAGCCTGATTCGCCGAGTGATTTTCTTTTGGCGGACGCGAGCAATCTTGGGTTGGTGTTGAATGATCTGCAACATCACAGCGAGGCGTGGAAGCAGTTTAACGAACGGCTGAAGCAGTTTTACCCGCTGGCGCGGGAAGTGACGGTGCGGATTCTGGGCGGGACGGTGCAGGTGAACGTGCAGGAGGAGGGGTTGCGGGAGCCGGTGCCGGCGACGCGGTTGTCGGACGGGTTGTTGCGTTACATGGCGTTGCTGTCGATTTTGTGTCACCCGACCCCGCCGCCTTTGGTGTGTCTAGAGGAGCCGGAGCTGGGGCTGCATCCGGATGCGCTGGGCAATCTGGCGGAGCTGTTGGTGGAGGCGTCGCAGCGGACGCAGCTGATCGTAACGACGCACTCGGATATTCTGGTCTCGGCGTTGTCGGAGGTTCCGGAGGCGGTGCTAGTATGCGAGCGAGACGAGGCGGGCACACATTTGCGGCGGCTGGAGCGGGAGCCTCTGGCGGAATGGCTGGAACGGTATACGCTGGGCGACTTGTGGCTCAAGGGAGAAATCGGGGGGGCGCGGTGGTAAGCGAGATTCGGATTTACGTCGAAGGCGGAGGAGACGCCAAGTCGACGAAGATAGCGTTGCGGGAGGGTTTCGATCGTTTTCTGGGTGAATTAAAGGCGAAGGCGAGGCAGTGTCGGCTTGGGTGGCGCGTGGTGCTGGGCGGGGGGCTGGATGAGACGGTCAAAGATTTTCAACTGGCGGTTCGCAACCATCCTGCGGCGATGAATATGCTGCTGGTCGATTCGGATGGGCCGGTGGAGGGGACAGCACGGCAGCACCTGGCGGGCAAATTGGCAAGAAGCAGCGACCTTGAGGAGAGCCAGTGTCACCTGATGGTGCAGGTGATGGAGTCGTGGTTGATTGCGGATGTGGAGGCACTGGAGCGGTTTTACGGGTCTGGTTTTCAACGATCGGCGATTCCGGGCGGCGAAGACGTGGAGCAGGTTGCCAAAGATCGCGTGCTGACCGGGCTGGAGCGAGCGACGCGCAATACGGTCAAGCGAAAGTATCACAAGATAATGCATGGGGGCAAGCTATTGGGTATAGTTCGGCCGGCGGTGGTGCGGACGAAAGCGAGCTGCTGCAACCGGCTATTCGAGACATTAGAGAGTGTTATTACGGAAGGGCGAGCATAAAGCGTGACGCCGGAAGGAAAGAAGGACGTGTTATGTTGAAGCGTACGCATACGTGTGGGCAGTTACGGGCGGCGGATGCCGGTCAAGAGGTGGTGTTGGCGGGGTGGGTGCAGTCGTACCGGGACCACGGGGGGCTGGTGTTTATTGATTTGCGTGACCGTGAGGGTTTGACGCAGATCGTGTTCGATCCGGAGAAGGACGCGTCGATGCACGATCTGGCGCGTACGATTCGCAAGGAGTGGGTGATCGCGGGTCGGGGCAAGGTGAGGCCTCGGGCGGAGGGGATGGCCAATCCGAAGCTGGTGACGGGTGAGATCGAGGTGTATGTCGAGGAGCTGGAGCTGTTGAACAAGGCGAAGACGCCGCCGTTTGAGGTGGACGCGTCGGAGACGATCAACGAGGAGCTACGGCTGCGTTATCGTTATATAGATATACGTCGTCCGGAGGTGCAGCACATTTTGCGGACGCGTAGTCGGGTGAACAGTATTATCCGGCAATACCATCAGGAGAACGGTTTTTACGAAATCGAGACGCCGATGCTGGCCAAGAGCACGCCGGAAGGGGCGCGGGATTATCTGGTGCCGGCGCGGCTTTATCCGGGTCATTTTTATGCGTTGCCGCAGTCGCCGCAGCTGTTCAAGCAGGTATTGATGGTGGCGGGGGTGGATCGGTATTTTCAGATTGCGCGGTGTTTTCGGGACGAGGACCCGCGGGCGGACCGTCAGGCGGAATTCACGCAGTTGGACGTGGAGATGAGCTTTGTGGGGATGGACGAGGTAATTGCTCACACGGAGACATGTCTGGCGCGGGTGTGGAAAGAGGTGTTGGGGGTGGAGTTGTCGCTGCCGATGCGGCGGATGGACTATCGCGAGGCGATCGAGGATTATGGGATCGATCGGCCGGACGTGCGGTTTGATATGAAGCTCAAGGATATCAGCGATATTGCGGGGCAGTGCGAGTTCAAGGTGTTCCAGACGGTGCTGGGGCGTAAGGGGATCGTCAAGGGTCTTTGTGCGCCGGGTGGGGGCAAGTATTCGCGTAGCGATATCGAGCGGGGGTTCACGGAGTTTGTGGCGCAGTACGGGGCGCGTGGGCTGGCGTGGTTCAAGGTGACCGAGGGCGAGAATGGTTCGGGAGCGGAGCTGACGAGCAGTATAGCGAAGTTTTTTACGCCGGAGCAGCGGCAGGAGATTATCTCGCGTTTTGGTGCGAACGTGGGTGATTTGATTCTGTTGGTGGCGGCGGATGCGGATACGGTGAACAAGTCGTTGGCGCCGCTGCGTTGCCGGCTGGGTGAGGAGCTGGGGTTGATCGAGCCGAACCAGTACAGTTTTGTCTGGGTGACGGATTTTCCGCTGATGGCGTTCAACAAGGATGAGAATCGGTGGGACTCGCTGCACCATCCGTTTACGGCGCCGCTGGCGGAGGATTTTTCCAAGTTGGACGAGGATCCGTCGCAGGTGCGGTCGCAGGCGTATGATATTGTGCTGAACGGTAATGAGATTGCCGGTGGTAGTATTCGTATACATCAGCCGGAGCTTCAGGCGAAGATATTTTCTCTGCTGGGCATTTCGGAGGAGAAGGCTCAGGAGCGGTTTGGATTTTTCCTGGACGCGTTGCGTTACGGGGCGCCGCCGCACGGTGGTATCGCGTGGGGGTTGGATCGGCTGATCATGCTGCTGGTGGGGACGGACAATATCCGGGATGTCATTGCGTTTCCGAAGACGCAGCGAGGTCAGTGTCTGATGACGGACGCGCCGTCGGGGGTGGATCAGGGGCAGTTGGACGAGTTGCACGTGGATGTGCGTCTGCCTCAGCCGGAGTCGGACTGATCAGAGATGGATTGTGCCCACTAAGAGTGCGGCGGGCCATCGCAAAGCAAGATGTTGGATTACGCATAGTCCATGGACAGGAGGCATAGCGGTATGCAGACTCAGACCGACGCAGCGATCGTGGGCAAGCTAGAGGGTTTGATGCGGAGTATTCCGGATTGGCCCAAGGAGGGGATAGTGTTTCGTGATATTACGCCGGTGCTGGCGGATGCGGCGGGACTGGAGCTGGCTTGTGCGGCGATGGCGGCGCCGTTTCGCAACCACAACGTGGAGCTGGTGGTGGGGGCGGAGAGCCGAGGTTTCATTTTTGGAGCGGCTATTGCTCGGGAGCTGCACTGTGGGTTCGTGCCGATTCGCAAGCCGGGCAAGCTGCCTGGGGCGACGATCAGTCAGGAATACGAGTTGGAGTATGGGGCGGACAAGCTGGAGATGCACGCGGACGCGATTGCGGCAGGTCGTCGCATCCTGATGGTGGACGATCTGCTGGCGACAGGGGGCACGATGCGGGCGTCGTGCCAGATGGTTGAGCGTCTCAAGGGTCGTATCGTTGGGGTGAGCTTTCTAG
>CAYNXW010000229.1:0-4868 GCA_964401265.1 uncultured Pirellulales bacterium
TCCGGTTCGGAGGGAGGGGGGCCGGGAAACGAACCGGTCCTCCCTACCCCTATTCCAGCGCGGGCAAGATGGGTGTGACACGGGGTGGTCGTGGGCGAGGTAGTGGGTAGTGGGGGTGTTGGTTGGGTGGGCTGCCATAAAGATGGCCTTGTCGAGATAGTTGCCATAGGCGTAATCCGAGAGGGCGTCGTTGCTTCTGTTCGTCTCGGTAAGGAGGCCCCAGCGATCATAATAGTAGCGGGTGGTGGTGGTCAAGGGCGGATTATCGTTGTAGTGTATTCGTTGGATGCGGGGGAGACGGGGGTTTTGCAGGTGCAGGAGGGTAGGCCGCGGAAGATGAGGGGGGCGAGTGGGGTGGCAAGGGGGTTGACTTTGGGCGAGTGGGGGATATTATGAATAGGCGTTCAGTTTGTGAATTGTTACTCACAGGCTAGGTGTTGGTTATGCGTTTGTGTGTGGCAGGGTGTCGGGGGCGTTGGAGGTGGCGGTGAAAGCAGAGGGATGTGAGGGTAAGAAGGGGGTGAGTCGTCGGGAGCGTGAGCGGCAGCGGCATCGGGAGGAGATTCTGGCGGGTGCGGAGCGGCTGTTTGCGGAGAAGGGGTTTCATGCGACGACGATGGAGGATGTGGCGGCGGCGGCGGAGTTTGCGGTAGGGACGATCTATAATTTTTTTGCGAGCAAGGAGCAGCTTTATCATACGCTGATTGGGGAGCGTTTTGCGGAGGTGTGCCAGGCGGGGCATGCGATGATGGATGAGGCGACGGATCCGGTGGGTGTGATTCGTGCGTTTGTGGAGGCGAAGGTGCGGTTGGCGCCGGAGCGTTTGTCGTTTGTAAAGTTGTACACGCGTGATAGGATGAGCGATCGGTTTGCGAACAATGCGTTCTGGCGTGATACGGTGGGGCCGTTGTATATGGAGTGGATGGAGCGGCTGGTGGCGACATTTGCGGCGGGGATCGAGGAGGGTGTTTTTCGGGGGGACGTGGAGCCGGTGGATATGGCGATTGCGATTGATGGGTTGACAGACGGGTTCATGTACGATTGGCTCACGGACGCGCGGGGGTATGCGTTTGCGGATAAGTTGGAAGCGATGTGGCAGTTGGTGCTTGGGGGGGTACGGCGGAAGTGATGAAGGCGATGGCGAGAAGCAGATGGTGTGTGCGGGCGGCTTGGGCGGCAGCGGTGCTGGCGGGGGTGCTGTTGGTGGGGTGTGCGAGTGTGGAGGATGTGGGCAGGGAGATTGAGCGGCAGCGTGAGGTGCGGGCGACGGCGTTGTTGAGCCAGGAGCCGAACATGGGGGTCGAGGCGATCCCAATGACGTCGGGGGAGCTGGACCTGGGGCGGTGTATCGAGCTGGCGTTGCTGCATAACAAGGAGATACAGGCGGCCAAGGCGACGCTGTTGGAAGCGAAGGGTCAGATGACCGAGGCGATAGCGACGGCGTTGCCTAGCGGGACGTTTACGGGCTCGGCGTTGCGGACGGATGTGTCGGGTTTTGGGGTGGAGGGTGAGACGTATGAGTTGATGGTGCTGGCGCGTCAGCCGTTGTATTTGGGTGGATTGGTGGGGGCGGCGTTGGACGCGGCGACGGTGTTTGGTTACATGACGCAGCAGCAGTTGCGTCAGTCGATGCATAATGTGCACCGTCAGGTGCGGCAGCAGTATCTGAATGCGTTGCTGGCGGAGGAGCTGGTGGCGGTGGCGGAGGAGTCGTTGCGTGACGCCAAGGAGTCGCTGGCTGACGCTCAGAAGCGTTTGGATTACGGGCAGGGGACGCGTTTTGATGTGTTGCGGGCGGAGGTGGCGGTGACGGCGGCGCGGGCGGGGTTGATCGAGCAGCGGAACGCGTCGCGGCTGGCGTTGCGGGGGTTGTTGAATGTGTTGGGGGTGTCGCAGTTGAGCCAGGTGGCGTTGGCGGGGGAGTTGTCGTATGAGGCGGCGGCGGTGTCGGAGGAGGGGAGTATGCGGCAGGCGTTGTTGCGTCGGCCTGGGGTGCTGGTGGGTGAGGCGATGATCCGGCTGGCGAAGGACAATGTGTCGCGGGAGCAGGCGGGTGATCGGCCTAAGGTGTATCTGCAGGGGACGTATCAGCGGACGTATCCGGGGTTTGGGGCGAGTTTTGACGAGTTTGATCTTGGCGGGGGTGGTGCGGAGGAGGGCGAGGGCGACGGTGGTGGTGGTTTTGGCGGGGGGCTGGGCGGTAACGATTGGGAGCGGACGGCGACGGGGGGCGTGGTGGTGGAGTGGCCTTTCTTTGATGGATTTCGGACGCGTGGGCGGGTGACGCAGGCACAGGCGGAGGTGCATCGGCAGCAGATTGGTTTGGCGCGGCTGGAGCAGCAGGTGCAGTTGGAAGTGGCCAACGCGTTGTTGAATCTGGATAGTGCGGGGCAGTTTGTGGCGTCGCAGTCGGGGAACGTGGCGACGGCGGAGGAGTCGCTGCGGCTGGCGCGGGTGGGTTTTCGCGAGGGGATCGGGACGTCGCTGGATGTGATTGACGCGGAGACGGCGTTGGCGCGGGCGCGGGCGGATTATATTCGGGCGGTGCATGGTTACGAGGTGGCGTTGGTGGACCTGTCGTGGTCGATGGGTGTGATAGGGGAGGATGAGGCGGCGCAGGTGGCGTCGGACGAGGCAGCGGGTGGGCAGGAGAGTGATTTGGGGGTGTCGGGTGAGGGGGATGTTGACGAGCAGGAACCGGGGACGTCGGAGGAAGCGGACAGATGAGAAAGTGGCTGGTGCTGTTGATATTTTTGGGGCTGCTGGGCGGTGCGGGTGCGTATCGGGTGATGCAGATGCGCGGGCGGGGGACGGCGCAGAGTATCAGCACGTTGCAGTTGGAGAGCGGTCTGCCGGTGCGTGTGGCGGTGGTGGAGGCGCGGGATGTGGCGACGACGGTGGCGATCAGTGGGCAGATCGAGGCGTGGGCGTCGGTGGCGGTGGCACCGAAGGTGTCGGACCGGGTGGAGGTGCTGCACGTGGGGACGGGCGAGCGTGTGACGAAGGGGCAGTTGCTGGTGACGCTGGAGACGACGATGAGCAAGCTGGCGGTGGAGCAGGCTCGGGCGAGCGAGGCGGAGGCGGCGGCGCGTCTGGAGCGTCTTCGGACGGGGACGCGGGTGGAGGAGGTGGCGGCGGCCAAGGCACAGCGTGACCAGTCGGAGGCGCAGTTGAATCTGCGTCGGATCGAGTACGAACGGCAGAAGAAGCTGTATGCGGAGCAGGTGATATCGCAGGAGCGGCTGGACGAGGCGGAGAATATGTTTCGGATGGCGGAGGCGGCTTTGGCGGCGGCGCAGGCGACGTATGAGATGGCGGAGAACGGGCCTCGGGTAGAGGATATCAAGGTGGCGGAGGCGCAGTTGGCGTTGGCGGCGGTGGCGGTGAAGCAGCGTGAGGAGGATTTGGACGATCGTTATTTGCGGGCGTCGGTGGATGGGGTGGTGACGGCGAAGCGTCTGGAGGTGGGGGACTTGGCGGACGTGATGCAGACGGTTTTTGAGGTGCTGCAGATTGACAAGGTGTATCTGGTGGTGGACGTTTCGGAGCTGTATGCACCGTTAGTGGGGGTGGGTATGGCGGTGGAGGTGACGGTGGACGCGTTGAAGGGGGAGCGTTTTGTCGGGGAGGTGGCGGAGGTGAACCCGCAGGCGGAGAGTGTGGACAGGTCGTTTCGGACGAAGATCGCGATTGAGAATAAGGAGGGGCGGCTCAAGCCGGGGATGTTCGGCCGGGCGCATGTGGTGACGGCGTCGCGGGCGGGGGCGCTGGTGGCTCCGTTGGATGCGATACGGCATGAGGGGGACGCGTCGTATGTGCTGCGGGTGAATGGGGAGGGGATTGTGGAGCGTCAGGCGGTGGAAGTGGGCGGGACGTTCGGGGAATTGGTGGAAGTGACAGGTGGTGTGGCGGCGGGGGAGCGGGTGATCAGTCTGACGCAGGAGATTATTGAGGTGGGGACGAAGGTGACGGTTGAAGAAGAGAGGGATAAGGGATAAGGGAAGGTGTCGCTTCGCGACGTATTTTTTAATCGCGGGCAAGATGCCCGCGACACGGCAAGAGCGCGGGCAAGATGGCCGCGACACGGTAATAGCGTGAGACACGAGATAGAGGATAGGCGATGCGATTGGTGAGTATGTCGGTGGCGCGGCCGGTGTTGGTGACGATGCTGATGCTGGCGTTGGGGGGGATAGGGTTGTTCTGCTATACGCAGTTGCCGCGGGAGCTGTTTCCGGAGATTGAGTTTCCGGTGGTGACGGTGGTGACGCGTTATGAGGGTGCTGGCCCGGAAGAGGTCGAGCAGTTGATTGTGAAGGAGCTGGAGGACGAGATCAGCACGGTGGAGGGGATCAAGCATCTGCGGAGCATTTCGCAGCAGGGGATGGGGCTTCTGATAGCGGAGTTTTATCTGGAGACGGACGTGGATGTGGCGGCGGCGGACGTACGGGCGAAGGTGAATCTGGTGAGGCCTTTGTTGCCGGAGTCGGCGGACGATCCGATCGTGCAGAAGTTTGATTTCAGTGCGCAGCCGGTGATGCAGTTGGCGGTGTCGGCGCGGCGGTCGCTGCGTGAGGTGTTTCGGACGGCGGACAGGCGTATCAAGGACCGGATAGCGACGGTGCCGGGTGTGGCGTCGGTGACGATATTGGGAGGGGAAGAGCGTGAGATCCACGTTCTGACGGATCAGCAGCGGCTGCGGGCGCACGGGTTGAGTATTACGGATGTGGCGGCGTCGGTGGCGGCGGCGAATCTGGAGACGCCTGGTGGCCAGATACAGCAGAACAGCCGGGAGTACACGGTGCGGCTTCGGGGCAAGTTTACGAGTCTGGAGGCGTTGCGTAATTTGCGTCTGACGCTGCCGAGCGGTC
>CAYNXW010000230.1:0-4813 GCA_964401265.1 uncultured Pirellulales bacterium
AAGAGTTCATCGGCTAACCTCCACACAATTCTTGAGCAAATCTAGCGCTGTCGTATTAGGTTGCGTAAGTGAGCCGGCGGGGACCTGTGCTTCGGGTTCCTGCCGGTTTTCCATCGCGAGTCTGACTAGCGCCACAGTCGGGTAATCGTGACCGAGAGAACGGAGCGTGTTTTAGGGGCCGCTACCATGGCGGTACAGAGCCGGTTGATGTTATTGCGGTAGAGTTCTTGTCAGGTTGTCAGTTTCTGGTTTTTTTCTGGTGTAGCCGGCTTGTTTGCCGGAGCGGGCATCTGTTGTTTGGCGTGGCGTGAAGTTGGCCTATGGGGTCAAGCAGTTATTTTGCGTACTCTGAGTCTTGGCATGAGGTATAGCATGTTTCCGGTTTTGGGTTTTTGCAGGACTGTGCAGGAGCCCATGCAATATCCGGGCTAGGAGAGAGTTAGGACGTGTTTAGTCGCAAGCACATGACGACATTTGGGTTGGACGTAGGCTCGTATGCGGTGAGAGTGGTGCAGCTGCACCGCGGGGAGGAGGGCTACCGTTTGGCGGGGGCGGGTGTTTGCCAACTCGGTGGTCCCGAGTGCGAGGAGGGTGTTTTTGGAGAGGCGGGTGTTTTGGAGGCTATTCGTCACAGTTGTCGTGAGGCACAGGTTCGGGGGCGGCACGCGGTTTGTGGTGTGAGCGGGACGGAAGTGGCGATTCGTGAGTTTGATTTTGCGCATCTTCCGGTGGAGGAGGTAGGCCAGGCGGTGTATCTGGAGGCGGCGCAGGTATGTCCTTTTGAGTTAGAGCGTAGCACGGTGGAGTATGTGTTGGCGGACTCGGAGGGTCGTTTTTCAGGTAGGGGAGGAGTGCGGGGGTGCGAGGGGACGTTGACGTCGAGTGGTGTGATGGTGGCGGCGGCGAACGAGGTTATTGAAGCGAAGCGTCGTCTGGTGGAGGCGGCGGGGTATCAATGTGTTTTGATGGACGCGGAGACGCTGGCGTTGATGAATGGTTTTGAGTCGCTGCAAACGGATCCCTGGTCGTCGTCTGTGGCGTTGCTTGATGTAGGCAACCGTTACACGCATCTGGCGATAATGAGGGAGGGCGAGTTGCCTTTTGCACGTGATTTGGCTCACGCGGGAGCGGAGATCATGGGTCGTCTGGCGGTGCTTTCGGGTAGTACGTCGGAGTCGGAGTGCGGGGAGGTTGCCGGAGGCGTTGTCGAGGGTGCGCGGCCGGAGGTTTTGGCGGAGGCTTGTGAGGACCTTTTGGGAGAGGTGGACAATACGTTGCGTTATTACACCGTGCAGCAGCGTATCAGGAAGGTTGAGCGTATTTACATAAGCGGGGGGATGAGTTTGTATCCGGGTTTTGTGGATTTGCTGAAGTCACGTTTGCCGGGCGAGGTTTCTTTGTGGAACCCGTTGTCGGCGATGAGTAGCGTAGGCGAAGATTCGGATTCGGAGTTGGTGCGTGAGCAGGGGTCGGCGTTTGCGGTAGCCACGGGCCTGGCGATGAGGACAGTATAGATGATCGAGATAGATTTATTACAGGGTGGGGGTTTGCCGGCGAAGAGTAAGCCTGGGGTGGTGGCGTTGGGCACATTGCCTTTTCTTGTGCCGTTGGTCGTGGCTTTAGCGGTGGTGGGCATGTACCGTTCGGACAAGCTGGTGCTGGACGCGGTGGAGCAACAGGTGGCGGTGCGAGAGGGTCAGATTGCGTCTTATTCTTCGTCGCAGGCGTATATTGAGGGTGTGGAAAGAGAGCGGCGTGCTTCGGGGGAGGTATTGGTTGAGACGTCGACGTTAGTGGGTCGGCACATGGCGTTTTCTCCGGTGGTGCTGGCATTGACGGAGAGTGTGCCGTCTGGGGTGAGTGTAGATCGGATAGAGGTGTTTCGTCGTGAGGTTCGAGCGAAGGTGCCGAAGGCGGATGATCCGCATGTGACGGTGGATGTGACGGTTTACGAGTATATTCTGGAGATACGAGTACGCGGAGACAGTAAGGACGCGGGTCCGATCCAGGAGTTGATTGGGCGGTTGAAGGGGTCGGTGGTGTTATCGGAGAAGCTGGAGGACGTGCGGTTGGCGTCTCAGCGTCCGATGGAGACGGAGTCAGGTTCATACGTGCAATACGACATAGAGTGCGTGTTTGCGCGTTTGCGTTAGGGTGTGAGATGAAGAAGACACGAAGAAACTATTGGTTAGGGGTGGGCGTGACGTGGGTGGCGTTTGCGTTGATTCTGGGTGTATTTACGTGGCTGGCGGTTTTTCCTCAGCGTGAGCGGATAGCGGAGGTTGAGCGTTCGGCGTTGGCAGGTCGGGAGCAGTTTGAGACGTTGAGTCTGGCGTCGAGCGACGGTTGGCGTGAGGAGCGGGAATCGGAGTTATCGGAGTTACGAGAGCGGGTGAATGATTTTGTGGCGGAGTTTTCTGATTCGAGTCATTTCAGTTTTGTGGTGAGCGAGATGGCTCGTTCGTCGCAGGTGGAGTCGCTATCGAGCAAGCCGGTGGTTCGTGCGGTGGGGGGTGTTTCGGAGGAAGCGTCGGGTGGGCTTGGCGAGCAGCGTCTTCGTCTGTCGTTTCGGTGTGATTTTGAGGAATTTGTGGAGCTGCTGAACCGTCTGGAGCGACACCGTCCGGTGGTGTTTGTGGATCAGTTTATTGTGGAGTCTGACGAGAGGGGTGTGGGCAAGCTGGAAGCGGAGATGGAATTGGCGGTGATAGTGAAGCGGGCGGGTGAGCAGCAGGATGCGGGTTAGTTCATAGGCTTGAGCGATCAGGTGTGAGGCGATAACGATGTCAACAGAGCAGGGTAAAGGCGAGCATTCGATGGGTTCCGGTACCGGTTACGGCGGCACGGGAGGTGTGTCGTCGACGGGTTCGGGTGAAGGTAAGCGGGTGTCGCGTCAAGGGGGAGCGAGGGGTGTTGGGGGCAGTTCGGAGCGGCGTAGTCGTGGGCGGGTGTATGAGGACCCGCGGCAGAAGTTGATGAAACGGTTGGTTCCATTGCTTTTTGTCGGTCTGGCCGGTGCGATATTCTGGTCGGTGCGTTCGACGCTGCCGTCGTGTAAGGGGGCGGATAAGCAGGCGGTGGAGACAGAGGTGGAGTTGGCCAGCGTGGAGGCGGAGGATATTGTGATAGCGTGGGAGCGGCCGGCAGCGGTGACGGGGCCTGTGCGTAATCCGATGCTTCGGTGCGAGGTGGCAGCAACGGAGGACGAGGCGGAGCCGGAAGTGTCGGAGGCGTCGCCGGGTGAAGCGGAGGGGTCGGAGGGGGCGTTTTCTTTGTCTCTGACGGGAATCGTATATTCGGCAGATGAGCCGATGGCGATTGTGGAGAAGCAAATCGTGCATGTGGGTGACACGATTGGGGACGTGCGAGTAGTGGAAATTACGAAAACGAGCGTGGAGTTTGAGAAGGAAGGGCAGAAGTGGCGGCAGGAGCTGAAGCGTGCCAGTGATTTGGAGTAGGCGTGTCATTCGGTTCGTGCTCGTCCCAAGGGAGAGAGGATATTGCCATGACGATTGCGAGGACAAAAGTGCGGGGCGTGAAGTACTTTGCTTTTTTGGCGTTACTGGTAGTACTTTTTGGGGTTCGTGCGGCAGGTGCGGAAGGGGCTGATACGGGCCGGGTAACGGTTTCGGCTGAGGAGAGCATGTTGAAGGTTGTGTCGGTGGATTTTCCGGACACGCCCATCGATGATGTGCTGCGGGTGCTGGCTGAGCAGAGCAAGGTGAACATTGTGAAGAGTCCGAAGATCACGGGGAACGTGACGGCGAGTCTTCGTGATGTATCGTTGCGTGAGGCGTTGGACAACATTCTGGCGGTTCATGATTGCGGTTATGTGACGACGGAGAATACGATACGGATCGTGCCGCGGGATGAGATTGCGATGGAAGAGGCCCGCCTGGTGAGCAAGGTTTATCGTATAACGTACGCGGACGTGGAGGTGGTGGCGGCGGCGTTGAAGGATTTTTTGAGCGATCGAGGCGCACTGATAGCGACGGCGGGATCGAGTAATCTGATGGTGACGGACACCGAAGCGAAGATGCGGGCGGTGGATGAGTTTATTGAGGAGGTGGACCGTATTACGCCGCAGATTCTGGTGGAAGCGAAGATCTATGACGTATCGAGCACGGATCAGTTGGATTTGGGTATCGAGTGGTCGGCGGCCCGGTCGGTGGAGTTGGATCCGGTGACGGGGCAGATAGTCGGTGGTCAGACGCAGCCTTTTTTGGGCAGTGCGTTCAGTTCATCGATTGCGCGGACGACGAAGACGGACAATGGATTTTTGGAGTTTGGGTATCTGAACGATCATATCAATATTGATGCGATTTTGCGGGCGAAGCAGGACGAGATTTGCGCGAAGCTGCTGGCGAATCCGCGTATATTGGTGTTGGACAATGAGCAGGCGGTGATCAAGATTGTGTCGGAGTTGCCGTTCCAGGAGCTGACGCAGACGGCGGGGGGTGGCAACATAGGCACGACGTCTTTTCGGGAAGTTGGGGTGGAGTTGGAAGTGACGCCGCACATAGCGCGGGATGGTATGGTGCGTTTGAAGTTGCGGCCCAGTTTCAGCGTTCAGGTGGACAGTGTATCGATCGCGGTGCCGACGCAGAGTGGTGCGATATCGTTTCCGCAGCCGGTGATAGACACTCGTGAGGCGGTGACCACGGCGTTGATACGTGACGGCGACGTGGTGGTGATAGGTGGTTTGCGCAAGAAAGACACGATCATGGAGACTAGCAAGGTGCCGCTTCTGGGGGACATTCCTTTGTTGGGCGAGTTGTTCCGATTTGAGGGAGAGAAGACGGTGAACAGCGAG
>CAYNXW010000231.1:0-4809 GCA_964401265.1 uncultured Pirellulales bacterium
GATATCGAGGCGATGGGCCGCAAGGGGCTTGCGGTCAAGGGGTTGAAGAAGCGGCTGATACCGCCGACGGTGGAGCGGCCTAAGGATTGGGAGGACGAGTCGGCCAAGGCGGCTGATGAGGTCGTCGAGGACGAGGCGGTCGTTGACGAAGCGGCTGTTGAGCAAGCAGGGCAAGCCACTGTGGAGGCATCGGGGATGTCTGAGGTGGCGGACGCTCCGGCTGTGGCCCATACGGAGGGGCAGGCGTCGGCCCCAGAGGCTCAGGCCGCCTGGTCGGTCGATGGCGCCAAGGAAAAGGTCAGGCAGGTGGGTGGGCGTCTGACGAAGGAAAAGGTAGAAGTCAGCGCGACGTATATGAGCGTGGCGGTGTTTTTGGTGGGGCTGTTGTTTAGCTGGGTGCTGTTTTACGGGCTGGGTCACATGGCGGGAGGGACCGGTGGCGATCAGGCGGTGGAACGGGAGCAGTCGGCGGCTGAGCCAGCTGCGCAGGGCCGGTTGGCTGACGTGTTGAGTGGGCCGCCGCGTCCAGATGTGTTGGCGTCGGCGTCGCGTGCTGATGGCGTGCCGTCGAGCGTGAGGCGAGCGGCTATTCCGCGGCCTGGCCAGTTGCCCCCTGCCAATCGCAGGACGGTTGCAGCGACGGAAGCGGCGGTGCAGGCTGTGGCAGCGTCAGCGGCCGTTGCGGCGAGCAATAAGCCGGCGGTGCCTGTCAGAGCGGCGGAGGTTAAGCCGGCGGTCAAGGTGGTTGACAAAGGCAGTCGGCTGGTGGTGTTGACATGGCGTAGTCCGGCGGAGTTGAGCCCGGTGATGGCGTTTTTTGCGAAGAAGGGGATAGAGACGGAAGTTGGCCGATTTGGGACGAAATTCGTGTTGTTTACGAAGGAGTCTTTCGGTACGGGCGACGACGTGCGGGTGCGTGAGGTGAAGGAAGACATTCGGCGATACGGTGCGTTGTACCGCGACGAGAAGCCGGCGACGGCGCCGATTTTCTTGGCACAAAGTTTTGCGCAGGCGTATCCGGTCAAGAGTGACTCGATCAAGCGGTTGAGTGACTGAGCATAGTCAGAAGTGAGAAGGCAGCAGTCAGGAGTGAAGAGAAGTCGCCGGCGGCGACGGACTTTTAAAGGCGGGCAAGAGGCCGCGATATGGTAATGGCGGGCAGGATGGTTACAAGGCAGTAATCATGAGCAAGGTGCTCATGCCACAAGATTGGAGAATGATAGATGTCATTGGATCGTAGCTTGAAGACGAGTGATGCGTTGAGTCGTCATCGCAATGTGTTGACCCGGGCAGAGCGGCTGAAAGTTCTCGAAGAGGACGGCCGTTGGACGGATGAGGACAACAGTGTGTTTGGTTTGCCGAAGGTTTTGCATCGCAAGGTGGCGGCAGGAAAGAAGACAAAGAAGGCCAAGGAAGAAGATACCACGGCGGCAAGTACCGACTCGGCCGGCGAGGAGAAGAAAGAGTAGCGGGCCCGACGATAGTGGTGAGATGGGCAGGCCCAGACGGTTGCCGTTGTCGAAGCGGAAGTGGTGACAGCGGCAATTTTCTATAAAGACAAGTGCGGAGATAGGCAGTTGGCTTACGTAGCAGATCGATTAGGATGCATGGAAGGGTCGGCGATCCGTCGGATCTGGCAGATGGCGGCGGGGATGAAGGATCCGATCAACTTCAGCATCGGGGCGCCGGACTTTTCGCCGCCGGAGCCGCTCAAGCAGGGTGCCCTTGAGGCGGTGGCCAACGATTGCAGTACGTACACGGTGACGCAGGGGTTGCCTGAGCTGCGGGAGAAGCTGGCGGGTCGGGTCGGTGAGGAGTTTGGCTGGTCGGATCCGTCGGTGCTGGTGACGTGCGGGTTGAGCGGGGCGTTGACGCTGGCGCTGTTGGGGACGATGAACGCGGGGGACGACGTGCTGGTGGTGGACCCGTTTTTTGTAAGTTACCGCCAGTTGGTGCGGGTGTTCGGGGGGCGGCCGGTGTACGTGGACACGTATCCGGACTTTCGACTCACGGGCGAGGCGTTGGAGGCGGCGGTGACGGCCAAGAGCAAGCTGTTGCTGTTGAATTCGCCGGCGAATCCGACGGGCGCGGTGTACAGTGAGGCGGAGCTGCGTGAGGTTGCCGATGTGGCTCGGCGGCACAATCTGCTGGTGTTGTCGGACGATATTTATCAGGAGTTTTGTTACGAAGGGCGGGCGGCCAATATCGCCGACTATTACGAAAATGTGATCGTGATGCGGGCGTTTTCGAAGACGTACGGCGCGCCGGGTTGGCGTGTGGGTTACGTCGCGGCCCCGGACCATTTAGCCAAGGTGGTCGACGCGATGGCGACGGTGCAGCAGTATACGTTTGTCTGTGCGCCGCATCCGTTCCAGCGGGCGTTGCTGGCTGCGGATGCCTGCGATGTGTCGGAGCATATAGCGGCGTATCGGCGTAAGCGTGACGCTGTGTACGAGGGGTTGAAGGATGATTTTGAGTTGACGCGGCCTGAGGGGGCGTTTTACGCGTTTGTGAAGGCCCCCGGCGCAGACGCGATGGCCTTTGTGGAGCGGGCGATCAAGGCGAACGTTTTGATCATACCGGGGGGGACGTTTTCGCAGCGCGACACGCATTTTCGGCTCAGCTACGCCACCAGCGATGAGCAGATCGAGGAGGGGGTGGCGCGGTTGCGCGGGCTGGCGCGGGGATGAGTTGGTAAAAAAGGGTGGAAAAGCTGGGGGCGGGGCCTACAATGGCGGGAATAAGAGGGTTTGATCCGGCTCGGGGTACCGGTCGGTGGCGAACCTGGACCGATACAGAGGTACGTGTACATTGCGATTTATACTGTTGGACAAGGTGACGGAGTTGGTCCGGGGCGAGCGGATCACAGCGGTGAAGACGCTGTCGTTGGCGGAGGAGTACCTGGCGGATCATTTTCCGACGTTTCCGGTGATGCCTGGGGTGCTGATGGTGGAGGCGTTGGTGCAAACGGCGGCGATGCTGGTGCGAGTGACGCAGGATTTTCGTCACAGCATGATCGTGCTGGAAGAGGCACGCAACGTCAAGTACAGCAGTTTTGTCAAGCCGGGCATGGCGTTGACGCTCGAGGTCGAGGCCAAGGAGATAGGCGAGGGGCGTAGTATTTTCAAGGCGCGGGGGCGTGTGGACGGTCGCTCGACGGTACAAGCGAGGCTGACGTTGCGGCATTACAATCTGGCGGACGAGAATCCGGCGTTGGAGCCGGTGGACAAGAAGCTTATCGAAGACATGAAACGTCGCGCGGAGCTTGTAGGCGCGGCATAGAAACACTGACCAGGAGGTACATTTACATGGCGATGGATCGTGAAGAGATACAGGCAAAGGTAACGGAAGCATTGATGGACGCGTTGAGCGTCGACGAAGACGAGGTGACGGACGACGCGACGTTGATGGGGGATTTGGGCGCCGAGAGTATCGATTTTCTTGATATTGTGTTTCGTCTGGAGAAGTCGTTCGGGATCAAGATTCCGCGGGAAGAGCTTTTTCCGGCCGACAACGTGTTGAACAACGCCGAGTACGTCACGGACGGCAAGGTGACCGCGAGCGGGTTGGCTCAGCTCAAGCAGAGCATGCCGCACGTGGATTTTGCGGAGTTTGAGAAGGATCCGGATTTGAACAAGATGCCGGATTTGTTCCGGGTCAAGGCGATTGTCAATTACGTGGACAGCAAGCTCAACGGTGGTTGAGGGGGGCGCGAGGGGGCTGTGGTGATTGGGCGGTTGGGGTAGAGAGGCCAGGATAAGGCAACGACGATGCGATGGATTTGGATCGACAGGTTTGAGGCGTTTGAGTCGGGCAAACGTGCGGTGGCGATCAAGAACGTGAGCTTGGCGGAGGAGCACGTTCATGATCATTTTCCGGGTTATCCGACGATGCCGGCTTCGCTGATGATCGAGGCGATGGCGCAGACGAGTGGGATACTGGTGGGCGAGGCACGCGACTTTCAGGAGAAGGTGATCCTGGCGAAGGTGTCGCAGGCGGTATTTCACGATGTGGCGCGTCCGGGTGACCAGTTGCGTTTAGAGGCGCAGGTGGAGGCGTTGGCGCCGGAAGCGGCGACGATCCGGGGGACCATCACGTGCGGCGAGCGTCTGATCGGTGAGATTGTCTTGATGTTCAGCCATATTGACCGGAACATGGCGGGGATGGAATTTCCGGAAGAGAATTTTGTGTTTAACGACCAGTTTATGAGTTTGTTAGAGATGTACCAAGTCAGGCAAGCGGCCGCCGAGGGCAGCCCTAACCAGTAGTGGCGTGTAAGATGACGGATCGTCGAGTGGTAATAACGGGGGTGGGTGTGGTGACGGCCCTGGGCCGGGACAGGGAGACCTATTTTGACGCGCTGTTGAAGGGCGATGTGGGGGTGGGGCGTATCACCGCGTTTGATCCGAGTGGCTTTCCCAGTCAGGTTGGCGGCGAGGTGGGGCCGTTACCGGTGCGCAAGGTGGTGCCCAAGAGCCATCGCAAAGCGACCAAGCTGATGTCGCGAGACATTGAGTTGTCGGTGGTGGCGGCGGACGCGGCGGTGCGTGACGCGGGGTTGCGGACCAAGGGGACGCACCCGGATGAAACGCCGGACATTGAGCCGGCGCGGAGCGGGGTGAATATTGGTGCGGGATTGATCTGCTGCGATCTGGTCGAGCTGGGCGCGGCGGTGGAGCATGCCATCGAGGAGGGCAGCTTCAGTTACGGCAAGTGGGGGCGGACAGGGATGGAATCGCTGACGCCGCTTTGGCTTTTGAAGTACCTGCCCAACATGCTCAGTTGTCATGCTAGCATTATTCACGACCT
>CAYNXW010000232.1:0-4805 GCA_964401265.1 uncultured Pirellulales bacterium
AATAAATATTGCTTTGATAAAGCATTATAACAGCTTTAGCCTCGATTGTCAATATCCGCCGTACAATATTCCGTTTATTATCGTTGAAACCGGATACTGTCCTACCGGAATCCTTTCAATTAGTAACATTATATAACTCTCTCAGGTTTTATAGCCTACCGGCGCGCAGTCCTAAAGTACTGCTAGTGGTGTAGCATTAGTCAGGGATAAGACAGGTGTCCAATATGAAATATACATAATTGCGATCCCCCAACGTCGCATACATCGTCTTGAACGCCCCCAGCAACCCGTTCTCCTGACGCACCGCCGAACCCCCAGGCACAAAACCGTACAACACCACCGAAACCACCCCAAATGCCAACCCCACCCCCATCAGCACCATAAACCGCCCCAAACCCGGGAAATGCCCGATCACATAACCCGCCGTCGCCACCGTCACCAGCACCGCCGCCGTCGCAATCAGCGTGTTCACCGCACTGAACTTGCCCCGTATCTTGTTCGGCACGATCTCCTGCGTCCAACTCCACACCGCCGTCTCCGCCGCCGCCCGCGATAATGAAAACACCCCCAGAACCACCGCCACCCACCTGAACGCCGCGTCCACCCCGTAACGTTCCAGTATCAGCGGTGCCGCCAACATCAACGAGAATATCACCTTGCGCAGACCAAAAAAAATCAGGAAACTTCGCTTGAGACCCACACGCGCCAACAGCGGCGCTACAAACAACGCCGCAATCTGAGAAAACGGGATCAACCCCAACAGAAGACCGATCCGCGTCTTGTCAAACCCCAGCTCATTCAAAAACAGAATGAACACCGCCCCCATGAACGTCAACACGCAAAACGTGCTGTTCGTGCTCGATGCCGCCATCAAGAAAGGCAGCCGACGAATCTTCTCCGCGTCCGTCAACACCCGCACCCCACTGCCGCCCGCAGAAGGCTTTCCTTCAACAATCTCTGTGAGCATGGCACGTCTCCCGGCAACCCGGCAAAGGCGATTCATTGACCAAGGACCTCCCGAGGCCCAAATCACCGCGCGTGACTGTACTGGCCCCCTACCGCCCACGCAACCCCCTTACGACACCACCTGCCATTTTTCAAAACTCCCATTTCCCTCTTGACGCCAAACCAAGCCCCAGATACACTAACGGGTTAAATCGCCCGGGGCGATACAAATATCCGTAAGTGTCTTGTACACCAATACATAGCAAGGGTGGCTTCATGAACGACAAAATCATCGGCCAAGGTATTACTTTCGACGACGTCCTGCTCGTGCCAAGCCGCAGCGACCTGCTGCCCAGCCAGGCCAACACCCAGACCCAACTCACACGCAACATCACCATGAACATCCCCCTCGTCAGCTCACCCATGGACACCGTCACCGAGTCCGCCCTCGCCATCGCCCTCGCCCAGGAAGGCGGCATCGGCATCGTCCACAAAAACCTCTCCATCGAACAGCAGGTCCGAGAAGTCGACAAGGTCAAACGTAGCGAAAACGGCGTCATCCTCGACCCCGTCACCCTCGGCCCCAATGACAAGGTCGCACACGCCCG
Source organism: uncultured Pirellulales bacterium (assembly GCA_964401265.1). Lineage (GTDB taxonomy): Bacteria > Planctomycetota > Phycisphaerae > Sedimentisphaerales > SM23-30 > CAYNXW01. Next base: position 1,554 of record CAYNXW010000232.1, read on the forward strand.
CGCCCTCATGACCGAATACAACATCAGCGGCGTGCCCATCGTCCTCGAAAACAAACTCGTCGGCATCATCACACGACGAGACCTCACCTTCCTCGAAGACTACGACAAAACCATCGACTCCGTCATGACCAGCGAAAACCTCGTCACCGGACCACCCCAAACCACCCTCGAAGAAGCCGAAGCCATCCTCAACAAACACAAAGTAGAAAAACTCCTACTCGTCAACCCCGACCGCTCCCTCGCAGGCCTCATCACCATGCGCGACATCGAACGCATACACCAGTACCCCAACACCAACAAAGACTCCCGAGGCCGGCTACGCGTCGGCGCCTCCATCGGCGTCCACGACTTCGAGCGACTCGAACAGCTCATCGCCAAAGACGTTGACCTCATCGTCGTCGACTCCGCACACGGCCACTCCAAAAACGTCATCGACACCGTCAGACAGATCCGAAAAAAATACGACATCGACATCATCGCTGGAAACGTCGCCACCGCCCAGGCCACCCGCGACCTCATCGATGCCGGCGCCGACGCCATCCGCGTCGGTATCGGCCCCGGTGCCATCTGCACCACACGCGTCGTCTCCGGCGTCGGCGTCCCCCAAGTCACCGCCGTCATGGAATGTGCTAAAGAAGCTGACAAACACAACGTCCCCGTCATCGCCGACGGCGGCATCCGCCACAGCGGCGACATCACCAAAGCACTCGCCGCCGGAGCCTCCTCCGTCATGCTCGGCTCACTCTTCGCAGGCCTCGAAGAAGCCCCCGGAAAACTCGTCATCTACAAGGGCCGACGCTTCAAAGAATACCGCGGAATGGGCTCACTCGGCGCCATGGTCACCGGCACCGCCGAACGCTATGGCCAATCCTCCAAAAACGCTCCCAGCAAACTCGTACCCGAAGGCGTCGAAGGACGCGTGCCCTATCGCGGCACACTCGCCGAATACCTCTATCAACTCGTCGGTGGCCTCCGCGCCGGCATGGGCTACTGCGGCGCCCCCAACATCGAAAAACTAAGACAAAAGGCCCAGTTCATCAGAATCTCCGCCGCCTCCGTCGTCGAAAGCCACCCCCACGACATCGCCATCACACACGAATCACCCAACTACCACAGCATCGCCGATTCCATGGAATTCTAACCTTCTTGAGGTCGCCATGAGCAAGGATGCAAAACATCACAAAACGAGCCTATTGACTCTGCTGGCCCTCGCCACCCTCACCATAGGCTGCCAACACCCCGCCGAACGAAACGCCGCCAACAACAACCCACCAGCACTGCTGGCGAACAATCGTCAACAACCCTCCGCCGCCCACTCCCGCCCACAACGACCCTGGCCCCAACAAACCCGCTACTTCCACAACGTCGCCGTCAACCACCCAACACTCTACCTCCAGGGCCCCTGCGAAAACACCCCAGAAGACGGCTACTTCAACACCTGGAACAAACAAAACGCTCTCGCTATGCCCGCCTGCCCCGCCATCTTCCTCGCCAATACCATCCTCTGGCCCGCCCGACTCGCATGCACCCCCCCCTGGAAATCCCAAACCAGCCACGCAAACCTCCACACCATCCAACCCACCTACGCCCCACAACCATACGACTCAAACGCTACCCAAAACGAACCCTGGATGCACGCGACACCCTCCCGGAAACCAATGCGCCAGACAAAACCCCAACAATGAAATCTGAATTCCGTAGCATGGGCGACTTGTTACCCATGCCGAATCTGCTAAAGGAAATCAACTTTGGAAGAAACCATCGTCATCCTCGACTTCGGCAGCCAGTACGGCCAACTCATCGCACGACGCGTACGCGAAAACAACGTCTATAGCGAAATCTGCCCACACGACACCTCCTTCGAAAAACTTCAGCAGAAAAACCTCAAAGGACTCATCCTCAGCGGCGGACCCGCCAGCGTCTACGCCGAAAACGCACCACGCTGCGACCCACGCATCTTCGAACTCAACGTCCCCGTCCTCGGCATCTGCTACGGCATGCAGATCGGCTCACAACTCCTCGGCGCAAAGGTCGACGTCGCCCACGCGAGAGAATACGGCTCCACCAAACTGACACTCCAGAAAAACGACGCGCTACTCGCACACCTCTCCGGCGAAAAAACCGTCTGGATGAGCCACGGCGACCAGGTCAACCTCCTCAACGACGACTTCATACCTCTCGCCGCCACCGATACCTGCCCCTACGCCGCCGTCAGACACAAAACCACTCCTTTCTTCGGCGTCCAGTTCCACCCCGAAGTCACACACACACCCTGCGGCGACCAGATCTTCCATAACTTCCTCTACGATATCTGCCACTGCCAAGGCAACTGGCGCATGGGCAACGTCATCGAACAGGCCTGCGAAAATATCCGCAAAAAAGTCGGCACCAGCACCGTCATCTGCGGCCTCAGCGGTGGCGTCGACTCCTCCGTCACCGCCGCCCTGCTCCACCGAGCCATCGGCCAACAACTCGTCTGCATCTTCGTCGACAACGGCCTCTTGCGAAAAGGAGAACGCGACTATGTCGAATCAACCTTCCGCGATCACTTTCACCTGGACCTGCACGTGGTGGACTGGGCCAAACGCTTCCTCGACCGGCTGGCCGGCGTTACAGATCCTCAAAAAAAGCGCATCATCATCGGACACGAATTCATCGAAGCTTTCCGCAGTGAAAGTGATCGTATCCCCAATGCTAAGTTCCTCGCCCAAGGAACTCTCTACCCCGACGTCATCGAAAGCGGAAAAAAAGACGGTAATCCAGCGGCCAACATCAAACTCCACCACAACGTCGGCGGACTACCTGAAAAACTGGGCTTTAAACTGATTGAACCCCTCCGAGACCTCTTCAAAGACGAGGTCCGACTACTCGGCGAACACCTCGGCCTGCCCGAAACCATGGTCTGGCGACACCCCTTCCCAGGACCGGGCCTCGCCGTTCGCATCGTCGGCGATATCACCCAACCCCGACTCAACATCCTACGCGACGCCGACGAAATCTTCCTCGAAGAAATTACCGCCGCAGGCCTCTACCGCCAAATCGGACAAGCCTTCGCCGTCCTCCTGCCCGTCAGCTCCGTCGGCGTCATGGGCGACGACCGATCCTACGAAAACGTCATCGCTATCCGCGCCGTAGAAACCACCGACTTCATGACCGCCGACTGGGTCCACATCCCCTACGACGTCCTCGCGACCATCAGCAACCGGATCATCAACGAGATCCAGGGCGTCAACCGCGTCGTCTACGACATCT
>CAYNXW010000233.1:0-4768 GCA_964401265.1 uncultured Pirellulales bacterium
CAGATTGTGAAAAGATAGGTCGAGTAGGTCGAGCTCTTGGCGAGGCGGGGCTGATAGATGCTTATGGGGAGATCAGTCCGGCCGGTCCCGCGGTTGTAATGACCAAGGTGCAGGCGGTGCTGACCGGCTGTTGTGCTGGTTGTGCTGTGCCGGTGGGACTGTTCAAAGCGATGCAGGTTGCCGCTGGTCTGGCGTTGGCGAAGGACATTGCAATCACACTGGCGAAAGAAGAGTGACGATGGCGGATAAGGTGAAGGTGTTGTTTCTGTGCACGGGTAATTCGTGCCGCAGCCAGATGGCGGAAGGCTGGGCCCGGCGGCTGAAAGGCGGTCAGGTGGAAGCGTACTCGGCGGGTATCGAGTCGCATGGGCTCAATCCTTATGCGGTGCAGGTGATGGCGGAGGCGGGGGTTGACATTTCAGGGCAGTGTTCGAAGCATGTCGACGAGCTTCGTGAGGTGCTTTTTGATGTTGTGGTTACGGTGTGCGATCATGCGCGCGGGCACTGTCCGGTGTTTTCTGGGGGTGTGCGGGTGGTGCATCGGGGTTTTGACGATCCGCCGCGGCTGGCTCAGGAGGCCACAAGTGAAGACGAGGTGTTGGCTATTTATCGTCGTGTGCGGGATGAAATCAGGGGTTTTGTTTTGAGTTTACCCGGAAGTATAATGGAGAGGTGACCATCATGGATGCTGATGAAAAGGCGAGAGAAGTAGTGCGGCAAGGCTACTCGGCGATCGCGCAGGGGACATCGTGCTGCTGTTGTGGGGGCACGGCTTCGCCGGAGGGGTTGGCTCGCGGGGTCGGGTATTTGGCGGAGGCCTTGGAGGGTCTGCCCGAGGGGGTCAACATGGGTCTGTCGTGCGGGAATCCTGTTGCGTTGGCGGCCCTGAGGGCGGGTCAGACGGTGCTTGATCTGGGCAGTGGCGGCGGTTTGGACGTGTTTATCGCGGCGAAGAACGTCGGGCCTTCGGGGCGGGCTATCGGTGTGGATATGACGGCGGACATGTTGCAGAAGTCGCGTGGGAGCATAGCGGCTTTTACTGCGAGCAGCGGGCTGGAGAATGTCGAGTTTCGGTTGGGTGAAATCGAGCATTTGCCTGTTGCTGATGAGTCGATCGATGTGGTTATTTCCAACTGTGTTATCAATCTGTCGCCCGACAAGGGGCAGGTCTGGCGGGAGATCGCCCGGGTTCTCAAGGAGGGTGGCAAGGCTTGTATTTCCGACATTGCCTTGAAGCGGCCGCTGCCGGGTGCAGTGCAAGAGTCGGTGGCGGCCATGGTCAGTTGTGTCGCGGGCGCCATCTCTGTTGAGGAGACCCTGGGGCTGGCGAGATCGGTCGGTTTGGGGGATATCAGTGTCAGGGAAAAACCCTACAATCTCGACGTGATGGTCGACTGCAACGACCCGTTGTACCGGGAGGTCAGGGAGGGTCTTGGTGCGGGTTGTTCGCTGGGTGATTATGTTGTCAGTGTTGACGTCAGCGCCTTTAAGGCGACGTCTTGAGGTTTGAGGGCAAGGACTCTTTTTGTCAAGGAGGCGTCATGTCCACCGAGCATCAGGGTTTAGCGGAAAGGCAAGGGCTTTCTGTTTTTGAGAAATACCTGACCTTGTGGGTTATTCTTTGCATTGTATGCGGTGTTGTTCTGGGTAGGGTGGCGCCTGGTGTTGCCCAGTGTCTGGATCGCATGGCTATCTATGTCAACGGTGCGCCTGTCGTTTCTATTCCCATTGCGGTTGCGTTGTTTTTTATGATGTATCCGATCATGGTGAAGATTGACTTTGGCGAAGTGCTCAAGGCGGGCAGGAGTGGCAAGCCGTTGGGGCTGACTTTGTTTGTGAACTGGGTTGTCAAGCCTTTTTCGATGTATGTGATCTCATTTTTCTTTCTTGGTGTTGTTTTTTACGGTTTGATCGGGCCGGGCGCGGTTGACTACGTTAAGGTACCGCTTGGTCTGGGCGAGCTGTCGGTCGGCGCGACGCACGGTGCGGGCACCATTGTTTTACATGAGGGTGTCAAGATGCTGGAGGTTCCGCTGTGGCGTAGTTATCTGGCGGGTTGTATTCTGCTTGGTGTCGCGCCGTGCACCGCCATGGTTCTGGTGTGGGGGTATCTGGCGCGTGGCAACGACGGGCATACGCTGGTTATGGTTGCGATCAATTCTCTGGTCATGCTGGTTTTGTACGGGCCGTTGGGCGGTTTTCTGTTGGGTATCGGGTCTTTGCCGGTGCCGTGGCAGGCCCTGGTGCTTTCGATTACCATTTATGTTGCGTTGCCGCTGGTGGCTGGTTTTGTTTCGCGGAAGGCGATCATTGCGGTGAAAGGGGAGGTCTGGTTTCGGGAGCGTTTTCTTCATATTCTGACTCCGATTACGATTGTGGCTCTTTTGGCGACGCTGGTGCTTCTTTTCAGCTTGAAGGGCGATACGCTTATAAGGCATCCGCTCACGATCGTTTACATTGCAGTGCCGTTGCTGCTGCAGACGGTGGTGATCTTTGCTCTGGGCTATGTGTTGGCCCGAGTGTTCAAGCTGAGTTACCGGGACGCGGCGCCGTCGGCGATTATTGGCGCATCGAATCACTTTGAAGTTGCCATTGCCACGGCGACGATGCTGTTTGGTCTATCGAGCGGTGCGGCGTTGGCCACGGTGGTTGGTGTGCTGATAGAAGTGCCTGTGATGCTGTTGCTGGTGAAGGTCTGCCTGCGGAGTCGAGGGTGGTTTGGCGTGTCGGCGGCGGATGCGGGTGGTTCTTGCCGGGGGTGACTTGGGTGCTGGTGGCGAGGGGTCAGGCGTGTAGTTGTGCAGGTGCTCGGAAGCGTAGGGCGGGGCCTGCTTCTTCACCGGCCCAGATGATTTCGAGGGGGCCGTGGATGAGGTGTTCGACCATTTCCTTGCCGCGGCCGACGCAGAGGATGGTTCCCGGGTGGATCATTTTGTGGACGCGAATGGCGCTGTCGTCGCTGGCATACATTTTCTGTTTGACGGCGTTTATCTGGCTGTCGATTTTCTGGAGTTTGTTTTTGAGCTGTTCGATCTGAGCGGCCATGTCTTTTAGTTTCTGGTCGGGTTTTCCTGCACGTGCGGCCAGGCGGGTTTTTGCTTGTCGGACCAAGGTGGCCAGTGTGTCAGTGACGTGTTCATGTTTGTCGTCCAAGGCTTGGAGTTCTTGTTCGGCGAAGGGGTCGAGGGCAGCGCGAATGATGGTGCGGACGCCTGCGGGGCTGCCCAGGACGGGTGCTTCGATCGATCCGGTGGCGGTGATCTTTCCGCCGTGTATGGCGCCTTTTTCGAGGAGGACGTTGGCTGCGCTGTTGAGGTATGTGTTGACGATTTCGGCGCCGACGTTGACGTCGCCCTTGACCCAGGCGGCGACGTTGGACAAGTAGCGTGCGGTGAGTTGGTTGGCGACTTTCAGGGTTCCCTTTTCTTTTCCGAAGATGCCACGGTTGGCGTTGAGGCTGCCGCCGCTGTCAATGGTGGCAGCTTCGACGGTGCCACCCACGGTGATATCGCCGCCGCTGCGTACGGTGAAGAGGTCTTTGATGTCGCCGCTGATAAGCACTTCGCCGCTGTAGCTGATGTTTCCTGTTGCGAAGTCGACGTTTCCCTTGATGTTCAGGACGGGGTCGACTTCCAACTTTGGTCCGGTGAGGCAGGGTTCGCCGTCGCATTGTGCTTCGAAGGTGCAGGCGTCCTGTCGGAGGTGTACGTTTCGTCCGGCTTCGAGCTTGTGCTCCGTTCCGGGCTGTGGGGGGATCTGTCTTCCCAGGACGTCTTGGCCGGGTTGGCCTTGGGTGGGCGGGTAGAGCTTGCCGAGGACGTCGCCCTTTTTGACGATGATGAGGTTGGAGACGCCGTAGTAGCTGCGGCGGTCCAATTCTTCCTGCTGGGCGAGGGCTTCCTTGTGCTTTTGGGGGTCACACGCCTGGTCCCATTCGAAGTAGCCGTTCTTTCCTGGTATGGCGGGGGTGCCTTGCAGGAGCAGGACAGGTTTGCCGTCGGTTTGGTTCGGGAGGGCCTCGACCAGCGTTCGAATATTGGTGGTTGTCTGCTCGTCGAGCGTCACGCCACGTTCGCGGAGTGCGTTCAAGACCTCGTCGGCGTCGATGGTGAGGTCAGGTGTGTTTGCGGCCAGCTTGAGAAGCGCCTTCATGCTGTCGGAGGTTATCTCAATTTGCCAAGACATGTCGATCCTTGCATTGCCCTTGGTGTGTTGTCTGTTTCGTGGCAGCAGCGTTGCCGTCGGCTTAGCGACAGCACGGCTTTGTTCAGTTTTATCGGCAGGTCAGGGGGTGCTATTTACCGTACGGGCAGGGCGTTGTCGTGGGGCGTTTCCTGGGGCGGGTTGGTTCCGATAACCGTGCGGGTGTGCTCCTGGTGGGCAACATGGGCTCCGGACAGGCAACGCAGTCATAAGTATTTGTTTTGTATGGAGTTATCGTGGTGGTGGCTTGTCAGGGGCGTTGTGGTGTTGCGTGGGAGCAACATGGCTGGTTGGGTGAGGGGGCGCGGCGGCGCGGGCGTTTGCGGAGGGGGATTGTAAGGCATTGTAAATACATAGCTTAAGAAAATGCCTTGTCGGGGCGGCTCAGGGCATTTTGCGGCACAGCCTTTGCAATTCCTTTTTACAGACGCCGAATCGAGGAATTTATGGCTGAACAATACTACAATCTGTTTGCCGCTTTTATGGGGCGCAAGGTGCGTTTCATCGTGTTGGCACTGGCGGTGTTTGCCGCGATGTGCTAGGCGCTGAGGCCTGTGTTACGCAT
>CAYNXW010000234.1:0-4768 GCA_964401265.1 uncultured Pirellulales bacterium
CGGCCTGCTGACCCAACACCTCCAGGTCGACATGCTCCAGGGCGGCGCCGGCACCAGCACCAACATGAACGTCAACGAGGTCCTCGCCAACCGCGCCCTCCAACTGCTCGGCCAACCCATCGGACGCTACGACCGCGTCTCACCCACCGACGATGTCAACCGCCACCAGTCCACCAACGATACCTACCCCACCGCTCTAAAAGTCGCCACGATGAAAATGCTCACCGCCCTGGAAGAACGCCTCGTTGCCTTGGCCGAGGCCTTTCAAGCCAAGGAAAAACAATTTGCCCACGTCGTCAAAATCGGCCGCACCCAATTCCAGGATGCCGTCCTGACCACCCTCGGCCGCGAAATGGGCGCCTACGCCGAAGCCTTCAATCGAGACCGATGGCGCCTCTACAAGTGCCAGGAACGCCTACGCGTCGTCAACTTAGGTGGCACCGCCATCGGCACCGGCCTGGCCGCCCCGCGACAATACGTCTTTCGCGTCGTCGACACGCTACGCCAGGTTACCGGCCTACCACTCGCCCGCGCCGAAAACCTCATGGAGGCCACACAGAACGCCGACGTCTTTGTCGAGGTCTCAGGCATACTAAAAGCCTCTGCCGCCACCCTCCTCAAAGTCGCCACCGACCTCAGGCTCCTCTCCTCCGGCCCACAAGCCGGCCTCGGAGAAATCAACCTGCCCCAGCGACAGGCCGGCTCCTCCATTATGCCCGGAAAGGTCAACCCCGTCATTCCCGAAGCCGTCTCCCAGGTCGCCATGAGCGTCATCGGCCACGACGCTGCCTTAACCCAGGCCTGTGCCGCCGGCACCCTCGAACTCAACCCCTTCCTGCCCCTGGTCGCCGCCTGCCTGCTCAACAACTGCCAATGGCTCACTGCCGCCTGCGACATCTTCCGCCGCCTCTGCGTCGATGGCATCACCGCCAACGAGCAAACCTGCCGCGCTCATGTCGACATCTCCACCGCCACCGTCACCGCCCTGTTAGCCGTCATTGGCTACGAGCACGCCACCCAGGTCGCTGCCCAGGCCGCCCAAACCGGCAAAACCATCCGCGACATCGTCCTCCAGACCAAACTGCTCACCCCCCAGCAGTACGACGACCTGACCAGCCCCGAAGCTGTCTGCCGCCTCGGCATGCCCGACACCCCCGCACAACCCCGCCAGGGAGAATCCTGATGCAACGAACACCCAAAGGTCTCAGACTCCACATTGGCATCTTCGGACGACGCAACGTCGGCAAGTCCTCCCTCCTCAACGCCATCACCCGTCAGCAGGTCTCCATCGTCTCCGACCAGGCCGGCACCACCACCGACCCCGTCGAAAAACCCATGGAACTGCTGCCCCTCGGCCCCGTCCTCTTCATCGACACCGCCGGCATCGACGACGTCGGCGCCCTGGGCCAGCTCCGCGTCGACAAAACCCGCCAGGTCTTCCAACGCACCGACATCGCCGTCATCGTCACCGAGGCCCACCAATGGGGCGACTTCGAACGCCAGATGCTCACCGAAATACAACGATTAAAGATCCCGATTGTCGTCGTCTTCAACAAAGTGGATCTCCACCCCCCTTCCTCATTGCTCCTGCACCAGCTCAAACAGCAACAGGTCCGTGTCGTCATAACCGCCGCCACCCAAGGACGTGGCCTCCTCGACCTGCGCCAGGCCCTCATCGCCAGCGCCCCCGAAGACTTCGTCAACAACCCCAGCATCCTCGGCGACCTCGTCGGACCCGACGGCCTCGCCGTACTCGTCGTCCCCATCGACAAAGAAGCACCCAAAGGACGCCTCATCCTACCCCAGGTCCAGGCCATTCGCGACCTGCTCGACTCCGACGCCTACTGCCTCGTCGTCAAGGAACGCGAACTCCGCCGCGCACTCGAACGCCTCAAAGATCCCCCCCAACTGGTCGTCACCGACTCCCAGGCATTCCTCAAGGTCGCCGCCGATACCCCCCCCGACGTGCCGCTCACCGGTTTCTCCATACTGTTTTCACGCTTCAAAGGCGACCTCGTCTCCCAGGTCGAAGGTACCCTCGCCGTCGACACCCTCCAGACGGGCGACCGCATCCTCGTAGCCGAATCCTGCAGCCATCACCCCATTGCCGACGACATAGGCCGCGTCAAAATCCCCCGCTGGCTCACACAATACGTCGGCGGACGACTCGAATTCGAACACGTGCAAGGCCACGACTTCCCCGACGACCTCAGCCCCTACAAGCTCGTCATCCACTGTGGCGCCTGCACCACCAACCGACGTCAGGTCCTCAACCGCATCGTCCACTGCCGCGCCGCCGGCGTGCCGATCACCAATTATGGACTCGTAATAGCGTTTAGCCTGGGCATCTTTGAACGCGCCCTGGGGCCCTTCCCCGCCGCGCTTGAGGTATATCATGCAACTCGACGAAAAAATTAATACCACCATCGATGGACAGACCATCGCCGCCTGGCTCCGACAAACGGACGAAAAACGCCTGGAGCCCCTCTGGAAAAAAGCGGACACCTTGCGTCACCAACACGTCGGCGACCAGGTCCACCTCCGCGGCCTGATCGAAATCTCAAACCACTGCACCCGCCAGTGCACCTACTGCGGCCTCCGCGCCGGCAACGCGGACCTCCAACGATACCGCATGACCGAAACAGAAATCATGGACTGTGTCGAAAAGGCCGTCGCATTTGGCTACGGCACCGTCGTCATGCAGGCCGGCGAAGATTACGGCCTCACCAGAGACTACCTCACCACCATCATTCGACGCATCAAAGAATCCACCCCCCTCGCCGTCACCCTCAGCATGGGCGAAAGACCGCTCGACGACCTCGAAGCCTGGCGCCACGCCGGCGCCGACCGATACCTCCTTCGCTTCGAAACATCCAACAAAGACCTCTACGAACGCATCCACCCGTCCCGCCCCGGCCAGCAATACGATAGACTCGAAATGCTCCAACGCATCGGCGAGCTCGGCTACGAAGTCGGCTCCGGCGTCATGATCGGCATCCCAGGCCAGACCTACGAAAGTCTCGCCGCCGACATCTGCCTCTTTCGCTCACTCGACCTCGACATGATCGGCGTCGGCCCCTTCATCGCCCACCCCGGCACCCCCTTGGGCCTCGAACTGACAAAACAGCCCAATGGCACACGTATAGATACCCAAGATCAGGTCCCCGACACCGAACTCATGGCCTACAAAGTCATCGCCCTGACCCGACTCGTCTGCCCACAGGCAAACATCCCCAGCACCACCGCACTGGCTACCATCAACACCGCCACCGGACGAGAACTGGGCCTCTCTCGCGGCGCCAACGTCGTCATGCCCAATCTGACACCCGTAAAATATCGCGAACTCTACGAGATCTACCCCGGCAAAGCCTGCATCAACGAAACCGCCCAACAGTGCCAGCGATGCCTCCGCGGCCGAATCGCTTCCATCGGCCGTACCGTGGGAACAGGGCGCGGCGATCGCGCCCGGAGCGAGGACAAAAAAGTATGAGCAAACTCAATCGGCCGACATTGGAACGCCTCATGTTGTATTACCACTCCGTCAGCACCCTGGGCGAGGAGCACCCCACCTCCATCAGCAGCGGCCAACTCGCTCAGCTCATGGACATGGACGCCACTCAGGTCCGAAAAGACTTCGCCGCCGTAGGCCTGCGCGGCTGCCCCCGGGTGGGCTTCGTCACCAACGAAATGAAAGAGAAAATCCGTGACATGCTAGGCTTCGACCGGGTGCAAAAAGCCGTCGTCGTCGGCGCCGGCCGCCTCGGCGGAGCCCTCGCCTCCTACAAAGAATTCCGCAAATACGGACTCAACATCGTCGCCCTCTTCGACAAGGACCCCACCAAGGTCGGCCTCACCGTCGGCCATCACGTCGTCCAACCAATGGACCGACTCGACACCTTCATCCGACACCAGAACGTCCAGTTAGGCATCATCACCGTCCCCGCCGACGCCACCCAGCAGGTCGCCAACGCCCTCGTCGCTGCCGGCGTCAAAGGCATCTGGAACTTCTCCCCCGCCTCGCCGACCCTGCCACCCGAACTCGCCTACCGCCACGAACACCTCTCCGTAGGCCTCGCTGCCCTCTCCTACCGCCTCAAAGAAGCCGAACTCGCCAAACCCCAAGATGACCCCAGTTCGACGCAAGAACAGTCTGGCATGGCGACAAAAACTGATTAGATGCTCCAAAGGGGCGACATGTAATTGTCGAGGCTCAAATCCAGGAACAACTACCTCGCCCACCCCGTTGCCGCTTCAAACCCCTCTTTCCCGTGATGGAAGCCTCAGCCATTGCCTGGGGGCCATAGACTAGGCTCTGTCTGAAAAGTCATTTTGTCTCTAATCTCAGGTATCGTTGAATAAATGCCATCCGGATCATTCCAACATAATTTACGGCAGTTTTTTCAAAGCGGGTCAGAACGCGGCGGCATTCTTTTAACCAGCCGATCAAACGTTCAACGATGTTGCGAGTCCGGTAGGTTTCTTTGTCAAAGACGACCGGTCGGGCATCACGATCTTCGTTCGCTTTGGAAGGAATCACCGGGCGAATCTCCAAATCCAACAGGTAGTCATCAATCCAATCCGCACGATATCCTTTATCGCCAGCCAAGGCCGTCGGCCAAGCAATCGGATGGCCTTGAGCATCGAACACGTCTTGGTCCAGATGGACCAACAAGGTGTCCAGAACTGTGGATTCGTGGACTTGTCCGGCGGTCACCTCGGCGTGCAGAGGAAGGCCTTGTCCATCGCACAAAATGTCGATTGTGCTGCT
>CAYNXW010000235.1:0-4745 GCA_964401265.1 uncultured Pirellulales bacterium
GGTTCATCAGGCAAGAAAAAAGACAGGGCGGCCAGGAAAGATGGCGACGATTATACATGAGCGGCGTTGGGGGATATGTTTCCTGAGTCTGCTCATTGTGATGTTGCTGGGGGTCTTGGCGCGTTGTTGGCAGCTCCAGTATCTGCAAGTGGAGACGTATCGCGAGCGTGTCTATCGCCAGCAGCTCAAGATTGTGCCGCAGAGCGCCCGGCGGGGGGCGATTCTGGATCGTAAGGGGCGTATTCTCGCTGCGAGCATCAAGACACTGTCGGTACGGGCGGATCCTTCATGGGTCGACGACGTGGATGAGGCAGCGCGTCTGTTGGCGGAGGCATTGGACCTGGACGCCGAGGCGCTGCGTGGGGACCTGACCAAGCGGCGTCACCTGCGTCATCTGTGGGTCAAGCGGTTCGTCAGCGAGCAGGAGGCCCAGCGGATCCGCCAGCTCAATTTGCGGGGCGTGGTGCTCGAGAGCGACTACGAACGGCAATACCCCATGGGCCCGCTGGCGTCGCACGTCATCGGTTTCTGCGACATTGACGGGCGGGGGCTCGAGGGTATCGAGAAGCGTTTTGAGGAGGCGCTCAAGCCGACGCCGGGCAAGTGGTTGCTCGTCAGCGACGCGCAACGGCGTCCGGTGGCGCCCAAGACGCGGGCGGAAAAGCCGGAGGACGGCAAGAACGTGGTGCTGACGCTCGACGCCATGATCCAGAGCATCGTGGAAGAACAGATCAAGCAGGTGGCGGTGAAGTTCCGGGCCAAGAGTGCCCTGGGCCTGGTGCTGGACCCGATGACGGGCGAGCTGCTGGCGATGGCGAACTGGCCCACTTACGACCCGAAATTCGCCCGCCAGACACCGATCTCCCTGCGGCGTAACCGCATTCTGACCGACCCGTTCGAGCCGGGCAGTACGTTCAAGCCGTTCACCGTGGCGGCAGCGATGGAAGGCGGCTATGTCCGCATCGACCAGCCGATCTTCTGCAATAACGGCTACTACAGCGGCAAGGGCATCGGGGTGATTCGCGAGTACGAGGGCCACGGCTACGGCGACCTGACCGTGGCGGAGGTGATCGTGCGTTCGAGCAACATCGGGGTGGCCAAGATTGCCCAGAAGATGGGCAAAGAATACTTTTTCCAGCAAATCGAACGGTTCGGGTTTGGGCAAAAGACCGGCATTGACCTGCCGGGCGAAGGGGCGGGGATTTTGATGCCCCTGGAACAGTGGAGATGGGGCCAATACGCCTTGACGCGTGCCGCCTACGGTCAGGGGCCGGTGGTGGTGACCGCCTTGCAGTTGATCCGGGGGTTTGCCTGTCTCTGTAATGGGGGCTTGATGCTCACGCCCCGAGTGACCCGGGGGGTGCTGACCAGCACCGGTGAGATACTGACCGACTGCGCGCTGGAGATGGGCCCGAAGGGACAAGAACCGGGCGAGCGTGTGATTTCGCCGGAGGTCTCGCAGCAGTTGGTCGAACAGGCCTTGCGAGCGGTGGTGGAGCGTCAGGGGGGCACCGCGCGGCGGGCCGAGGTGGCAGGCTACGAGGTCTTCGGCAAGACCGGTACGGCGCAAATTGCACGGGAAGACGGGCGGGGCTACTCCTCGAAGAAGTATATTGCTTCGTTTATCGCCGGGGCCCCTGCGTCGAAGCCCCGGATTTGCGTGCTGGTGAGCGTTCGGGAACCGGACCGGAGCCTGGGGCTGGGTTACACGGGTGGCATGGTGGCGGCCCCGGCGGTGCGGGAGATAGTCAACGAGACCTTGCTGTATCTGGGCGTGCCGAAAATCCAGGAAGAAGAGGATGGCAAACCCACCGCCTGAGCATCGCCCGTAACCGCCGTTGCGACAAGGCGAAACGTTGGGTGCTCGGCCAGCTGAGAGGGACTGACGAGCGGCAAAAACGGCAAAACCACGAGGCTGCCCATTGCAATCCCTTTTGAGCGTCCTATAATGGGCCCTGCGGCGCTCACGGATGGGCGTCCGCTTCTTATTTAACCGCAGAACAGGTCGGCCGATGGATGTAGCAGACCTCCAACCCACCGGGCAATCACCGCTGACGGCTCGTCAAGGCCACACCGCAGTGCCGAGTTGGCTTGTCGAACGCGTCCACCCAGACCGGCTAAGCGCCGACAGTCGACGTGTCGGCGCGGGCGACGTCTTTGTCGCGGTTCGCGGGGTGACCTCGGACGGGCACGACTTTGTCGCGCAGGCGGTATCGGCGGGGGCAGCGGTAGTCGTTGCCGAGCGTCCCGTGCCGGTTCCCGCGGGGGTGCACCTGGTCCAGGTAGAAAACAGCGCGGCGGCCCTGGGGGTTCTGGCTCAGGCGGCCTGGGGCGAGCCCGCAGCGGCAATGACCGTACTGGGCGTCACGGGCACTAACGGCAAGACGACCGTGGCGCACCTGACACAACAGATACTCAACACGGCAGGCCTCGGCTGCGGTCTCTTGGGCACGGTCAGCTATGATGTGGGCCAAGGCGAACCACTCGAGGCGACCAACACCACGCCCGACAGTCTGCACTTGGCCAGGCTGATGGCCCGTATGCGGCAAAACGGGCTCAAGGCCGTCGTGATGGAATGTTCCAGTCATGGTCTGGATCAGGAGCGGACGGCGGGCCTGCGGTTTCAAGGGGCGGCCTTTACGAACCTTACGGGCGATCATCTCGATTACCACAAGAACCGGCAGGCGTACCTGGCCGCCAAGAGCAGATTGTTTACGTGCCTGGCCCCAGCGGCCGTTGCCATACTCAACGCCGAGGACGCCGCCAGTGATTATCTGGCGAGGCAGACGGTCGCTCAGGTGCACCGCTACGGGCTGCGCGACGCCGGGGACGCAGAGAGAGCACTGGACATCACGGCCGAGCTGATGGAGACGGACGTCGCGGGCAGCGTGTTCCGGCTGTGCATGCAAGGCCAAACGGTGGCGATTCGCAGCCGACTCATTGGCCGACATAACATCAGCAACGCTTTGGCAGCGGCGGGTCTGGCTATGGCAGCCGGGGTCGACCTGGAGGCCATTGCCGCCGGCATCGAACAACTGGCCCAGGTGCCCGGGCGATTCGAAGCGCTGCCCAACGATCTGGGCCTGACGGTGCTGGTCGATTACGCCCACACCGACGACGCCCTTGAGCATGCGCTGGCCACGCTGAGGCAATTTGCCCGGGCTCGGGTGCTGGTCGTCTTTGGCTGTGGTGGCAACCGCGACCGCAGCAAGCGGCCCCGCATGGCGAAGGTGGCCCAACGATGGGCTGACCGGATCGTGGTCACAAACGACAACCCACGCACCGAAGATGCCGCCGCGATCATTGACGACATTCGCGGCGGGTTTTCGCTGGCGGGCCGAAGCAAGCTGGTGGAGATTCCCGATCGCCGCCTGGCCATCCGCTACGCGATCGACGCGGCGGGGCCGGGGGACATCATTCTCATCGCCGGCAAGGGACATGAGGACTATCAAATCGTCGGCACACAACGCTTGGCGTTCGATGATCGTCGCGTGGCGTTGCAAGCGCTTGCGCGGCGTGCCGGAGAGGCTGGCCAGAGCGTCAGCGACGTGGAAGCAAGTACTAATTGACCTGAGGGGCCCGCAATGGCCCTCGGGGAGGGTGAGATATGAAACCGCTACTGATCGACGAAGTGAAGCAGGCCCTCAGGGCCAAGCTCAAGACGGAATTGAAAAAAGGTCTCATTACCGGTGTTCGTACCGACTCACGGCAGGTGAAGGCCGGCGAGCTTTTTGTGGCGCTGCGCGGCGAGCATTTTGACGGTCATGAGTTCCTCGAACAAGCCATTGCCAATGGCGCCCGTGCCATCGTGGTTGACCGTAACGTGCCCGTGCCGCCCTCGGCCAAGAACGGCATGGTGAGCATTCTCAAGGTGGACGACTGTGTCGAGGCGTTGGGGTCGCTGGCGCGTTTTTATCGCCGCCAACTGCTGCGAAGCGTCCGGGTCATCGCGGTGACGGGCAGCAACGGCAAGACGACCACGCGTGAGATGATTTATCACACGCTGAGCAAATACAAGAAGGGGCATCGCTCGCCCCACAACTTCAACAACGCGGTGGGGGTGCCGCTGACGCTGTTCGGCATCGAGCCGGACCATGAATTCGTGGTCGTCGAGATCGGCACCAACAGCCGCGGCGAGGTGGGCGCTTTGAGCCGCATCGTGGAGCCCGACGTGGCGGTCATCACGCATGTGGGGCCCACGCATCTGGAGGGGCTGGGGGATATCGATGGCGTCAGTGTCGAGAAGGTCTCGATCGTGGCGGGGCTTCGGGATCATGGGGTGGTTGTCTGCGGCATGGAACACGAGGGCACGCTGGAACGTCTCCAGGCGTTGGGCCAGCCGCTGATCACCTTTGGGGTCAACCCGGCGGCCGATGTGTGCGCCCAGAAGGTGGTCTGGGAGCAAGGCCGACTCAGCTTTGAAACCAACGACGGCTGCCCGGTGCACCTGCCGATGGGCGGGGTGCATAACGTCAAGAACGCCCTGGCGGCGTTGGCGGTGTCGCGTCGTTTGGGTCTGACCAACCAGCAGGTCGCCTACGCGTTGGCGGACTTTGCGGCCGTGCAAGGTCGTATGCACTACCACAATGTCAACAACATCGTTATCATCGACGACAGTTACAACGCCAACCCGGCCAGTATGGATGCGGCCCTGACAGAACTGTGCCAGCACCGTCAGGCAGGCCGGCGTATTCTGGTCTGCGGCGACATGTGCGAGCTGGGTGACGCGTCGGAGGCTTATCACC
>CAYNXW010000236.1:0-4711 GCA_964401265.1 uncultured Pirellulales bacterium
TCTACCACAAAATAGATCGTGTATGAAGGGTAATCCAACGCAAAAAGCGACCCGATGTTGCGTTCAAACGTCGTATCGATACCCTTGCACGGCGATATCAACGCCACCGTCGGCCGGTACGACGAACGCTTCGGACGATACTTGCGAACCATGAACATCAGGTGACGGTAGCCCTCTAAAAGCAACACCGCCTGCACCAACACTATCAATACCGTCGCCAGATAATAATAACTCATGCGTATTCTTGCGCCAGCTTGGCCATCGAACCCGTCCGGCCGATCACCAACAACGTGTCCCCCACCGCCAAGACCGTATCCGCGTCCGGATTAAACTCCGTCGCGCCCCCCCCGTGCCGCAACGCCACCACCAACACCCCGATCTGCCGCGGCAGATTCGCCTGACGCAACGACTGGCCCACCAACTTGTTACCCGCCTCCAAATGATACTGCTCCGCCTCCAGATCAATCCCCTCCGTCGCAAAATCCACAAAATCCACCACACCCGGACGCGTCAACACATTCGCCAACCGGCGAGCCCCTATCAACGGCGGACAAATCGTTTTGTTCGCACCCGCACGAGACAAACGACGCTCACTACGCAACGTCTCGCCCCGCGCCGCAATAAACAACTTCGGATTCAACTCCCGGGCCACCAGCGTCACAAACACATTGTCCGCGTCCGTGGGCAAGGCCGTCACCAACCCCGCCGCCTGCTCCACGCCCGCGTCACGCAACACCGCCTCCTCGCTGGCGTTGCCCAACACGTACAACAGACCATTGGCCTCCGCCCCCGTCGTGCTCTCGCTGTCCTGATCCACCACCACCACCGACGCCTTCCGCGCCGCCAGATCCGCACAGAGCGAACGCCCCACCCGACCGTAACCGCACACAATATAATGCCCCGACAGCGACGCGATCTTCATACTCACCTTACGTCTCCCTAAGATCGACCGAACCTGCCCCTCCACGATCAGACTAACGATGACCGTCAACGCCACCATCGCCCCCGCAATCCCCACCACAATCAACACCATAATCCAGAACTGGCCCGCCACCGTCACCTCCCCCACGCCCTCCGCCATCCCCAGTGTGCTCACCGTCACCAGCGTCATGTAGAGCGAATCCCACGCCGAACGCTTCTCGAGCAGCACAAAACCCACCGTCCCCACGCCCACCACGGCAAAGAACAACGCCACCGCGAACGTCAAACGACGCCACGCCGTCAAACCCTTGCTGTCCAACCATCGCCGCCGCAAATCGCTCGCCTTCCACCCCGCTCGCCTACCCACCAACACCCGCCATTATAACCACCTCTGCCCCCTCCCTCAACCTCACTCTCGTACGCTTCTATCTCCTCAACTCCCACCCCCTCACCCCCTTCCGTGTCGCGGGCATCTTGCCCGCGCATAAAACAAACCGTCACCGCAGGCGACACCTCCCCTTATGCCTTACCCCTTATGCCTTATCCCTTATGCCTTATCCCTCTCTTTCGCGACCTCCCGGACCAGCGTCGTCGCATAGCAGCCCGAATCCAGCTCAAAACGCAACTCCAGGTACGCCCCCCGCTCATCCTCGCCCGCCTCCACCGCCACATCACGCGGCCCAAACCGCAAAGGCCGACGCGTCCCCTTCACCCGATAGTACCCCATCCGACGAAAATCCTCACGATCAAGCCTCGTCGGCGCCAACACCGCCCGCTCGATCTCGCCTGCCTCTCCACCCGCATCAGCCATGCGATATCCATACATCGGGCCCGTCGCACTGATCTCGAATCGGTCGCAACGCGACTGCTCCGCCAAGGCGTCCTCCACCTGAAAACACGCCCCATTCGCATGCTTATAAGCCATATCCCCCGCCACCACCTTGTCAATCGCCGGCATCCGTATCGCCACCACCTTGTTGAACAAGTCCGACTGAAACGCCGATATCATGAAACGCTTGTAACGCTTGCCGACTACGTTGAACGCCCGTTCCTTCATACCACCATTACGAATCAATACCTGCAACGCCTTACGCTGCTCATGAAACTCCCCCGGCCAGCCCTGGTAGGCCTGCTCATACTCGCCCCGCTCATAACACTGCCGCGCGCGATATATCCCCGGCTGCTCCACCAGGTCCGGCCCCCCCAAAAGCAAATCAATAAACTCCTCACTACGACGTCCTATAACTGCCGCCCCCAGCAGGTGACCATCCACACGACTACCAAAACGTTGCGGACCAAAATAGTTCGGCACCCCACGCTCCGCCAAGACAGCCAATATCGCCTCCGCCCGCACCACCGCCTCGCCCGGCTCCACCGCCAACCGCCTCAAACGTATCCGGAAACGATTGCCTGACAGATGACCCAGCTTCAGCTTGTTGCCGTGACGAGTCACCCCCAACACACGAACACCCGGAATCTCCAACGACTCGACGACACTCGGATCCACATGCTCGATTGATATCCACTGACGCGTCACCGCCCGCGCATCCTTCAAACCCGCATAACCAATACGCTTGACCGAGAGCCCCAACGCCCCGCCTATCCGTCGCAACGCCTCCATCGTCGACAGGCCCCGCTTCTCGATCTCGGCGTAAACGTGCGTACCCTCGCCACTGGCCGCATAGAGCGGCGCCTCCACCACCTGAAAATCCTCCGGAACCGCCTTGAGCGTCCCGCCCGTACCCGGCATATCCGCCGTCAACAGCGGCAGACCCACCACCCCGTTCTGTCTATACCCTTGCCGTTCGTTCTCAATCACTCTCTATTCCCCGATCTAAAAGAATAACCTGATCTCTGTCCGCTCCCGCCCGCGTACTATAATCCCACCGTGCATCTAATTCAACCAGCCGCTTACCACCTGCCACCGGTCCGCCCAGGCAAGGACCCTCTAGGCCACCCCCAAATCACCTGTCACCACAGCCCAGACCTCCCCGCTGTGACTGCGCTGCCCGTGCCCCAGACCCTCCTCTTACCACTATTCCACCCTAACCGTTGACTTGCCTCACCCCAATCGCTAAAGTACCCTTTTAGGAGACTAGCGCATGTACCACCACGGGGACCAGGCCCTCTCGTCCTACCACGCAAAAGAAAAGTGTGGCGTATTTGGCATCTTTGGCCATCCTCACGCCGTTGAGAAATGCTACTTCGGCCTACATGCCCTCCAGCACCGAGGACAGGAATCGGCCGGCATCGCCATCAGCGACGGCGAGTATCTCCACGCCCATACCGGTATGGGACTTGTCAGCGACGTATTCCCTCAACACAAACTCCGTCAGATTACCGACTTAGGACAAACCGCCATCGGCCACGTCCGATATTCCACCGCCGGATCGAGCAGACTCGAAAACGCCCAACCTCTACTAGTTGAATACTCCCTGGGCCAAGTCGCCGTCGCCCACAACGGAAACCTCATCAACGCCGCCCTGCTACGCGACGAATATGAAGCTCACGGCCACATCTTCAAAGGCACCTCCGACAGCGAAATCATCATTCACCTGCTCGCCAAACCCTCCCACATCTCCAAACCCGACACCCTCGCTCACGTCCTAAGCCACCTCCAGGGCGCCTACTGCCTGCTCTTCCTCTTACCCGACAAAATCGTCGCCGCACGAGACCCCTACGGCATCCGCCCCCTCTGCATCGGCCAACTCGACGACGGCGCCTACGTCGTCGCCTCCGAAACATGCGCCCTCGATATCGTCGACGCCAAATTCCTCCGAGAAGTAGAACCCGGAGAAATCGTCACCATCGACAAGAAAGGCATCCACTCAAGATTCTTCGACGGCCCCAACTCCGTCACCCCTGCCCACTGCATCTTCGAACAGGTCTACTTCGCCGACCCCTCCAGCACCATCTTCGGCGAAAACGTACACCAGGTCCGACACGCCATGGGCCAACAACTCGCACGAGAAGCCCCCGCAGACGCCGACCTCGTCATCGCCGTACCCAACTGTGCCCGTTGCGCCGCCGGCGGCTACGCCGAACAAGCCGGCATCACCTACGACCGAGGCTTCACCGTCAGCCACTACGCCGGCCGTTCCTTCATCGAACCCGAACAGCCCATGCGCGACCTCGCCGTCAAAATGAAACTCAACGTCATCAAAGAGGTCGTCAACGACAAACGACTCGTCGTCATCGAAGATTCCATCGTACGCGGCACCACCACCCGCGGCAAAATGGGCGCCCTACGACGTGCCGGTGCAAAAGAAATCCACCTCCGCGTCGCCTGCCCACCCATCCGTTTCCCCTGCTTCTACGGCGTGGACTTTCCCTCAAGAGAAGAACTCGTCGCCAACGAAAAATCCATCGAAGAAATCCGCCAATACCTCGAAATCGACAGTCTTGCCTACCTCTCCCTCGACGGCATGCTCTCCTGCGTCAAATCCCCACCAAAGCACTACTGCACCGCCTGCTGGTCCGGAATATACCGCATCCCCATCGACCGCTCCGTCTCAAAATACGCCACCGAACGCTGCCAACCACGACTCTTCGACTAAAACAAAATGCCATGGCCATCCCGCACATGATCCATGTGGCATGGGCGTCCCGCCCATGATTAAAGTCTCGCAGTTATCTTGCCCGTGCCCTTAACGTGTCGCGGGCATCTTGCCCGCGAACAAAAAAGCGTCGCGCAGCGACACGATTGTCATTCCCGCGAATGCGGGAATCCAGTTTCGATAGGGGTAGGGATAACGCATTGGTTTGCGTCACCCCTCCCTCCGAACCGTGC
>CAYNXW010000237.1:0-4631 GCA_964401265.1 uncultured Pirellulales bacterium
TGGACCTCTACGAGCAATACCTCATCAACGAACGACCCACCATCATGCAATGCAATATCAAGGTCCGACACCTGGGCGACAGAACCCCCCTGCCACCTCATGTCATCGCCGCACTCGACGAAACCATCGAAAAAAGCAAAAACAACACCGGCATGACCCTCTGTCTCGCACTCAACTATTCCGGACGAAGCGAAATCCTACGCGCCATTGAGCAACTCGCCAACCAATGCAAGGCCGGCCAAATCAACCCCGACCAAATCGACGAGGCCTTAGTCAACAACAGCCTCGATACCCATGGCCTGCCCGACCCCGATTTGCTCATCCGAACCGCCGGCGAACGACGCATCAGCAACTTCCTCCTCTGGCAAATCTCATACGCCGAACTCTTCGTGACAGACTCCTATTGGCCCGACTTTGGCCCCCCCCTGCTCCGCGAGGCCATCTTGGACTACGCCAAACGCAGCCGACGCTTCGGAGGCCTCAAACCCTCCGATACCAAGTAGCCCACAACGCCAACCCGCCCGTCCAACCCTTGCCCCAAAGAAAATTGGCCAACCTTCCTCCTATCGCCAACCGGTGACATATGACTAGCTCTTCAAAGCTTGCCAAACGACTGGGATTTGGCACATTACTCATCGCAGCCCTCACCGCGCTGCTACTGCTCGACGGCTACCTCACCTGCCAAATCGACCAGACCGCCTCCCCCGGCCCTACCGGCGGCCTCACCGCCGCACTCATCATCCTGGCCCTGGCCACCATCGGATGCTTCGAAATCGCTAACCTACTGCAAAAAAAAGGCTTATCACCCTCCGCACCCGCCATGGCCCTCGCCAGCGCCCTCGTCCTCATGCAGCCGTACTGGCAAAAACTCCTGCCAATCCCACCCGCCGCATCACTCGCTCTGGCAATACTCGCCTGCCTCGCCCTCGGAGGCCTCCAACAGGCCAGAAAACGACAAAACGCCAACACCCTCACCAATCTCGCCGCACTCGCACTCGCCGCCGTCTACCTCGGAATCGGCGGATGGTTCATCCTCCAAATACGACTCCTGGGACTGCCTCAACCCCGTATCTGGGGCCAAATCGCACCCCTGACCATGTTCCTTATTACCGTAAAGTCCTGCGACATAGGAGCTTACTTCACAGGACGCTATCTGGGACGACACAAATGGGTCCCCGCCATCAGCCCCGCTAAAACCTGGGAAGGCCTCGCCGGTGGATGCGCCCTCGCCGCAATTGTGGCGTCGATTTTCGCCGCCGCTTCTGCTATAATACCTCTGTTATGGGCGCCCCTGTTTGGCGTTGCCATTGCGCTGGCCGGCCAACTAGGCGATCTGTTGGAATCCATGCTCAAACGAGACGCCGACGTCAAAGACTCCGCCAGCCTCATCCCCGAGTTCGGAGGCGTCCTCGATTTGCTCGATTCCGTCCTCGCCGCCGCACCACTGGCCTACATCCTGTTCAACATGTGCACCCCGGCCCAATGAACCGCAAAGAACAAAACCAAGAGAACCCGTTTTGGAACTAACCGTTTCGCTTGATAATCCCGACGAACGCGTACAGCTCTTTGGAGCAGCCGACGCCCACCTGCGCCTCATCCGCCAAAACTGCAAGGTGCACATCACCGCACGCAACGGCCAAGTCCGACTCGCCGGAACCAAAGAAGCCGTCACCCGCGCCGCGCAAGTCCTCGACCTCATGCAACAACAGGTCCGACGCCTCGGCTATCTCTCACCAGACGACGTCAAAAGACTACTCGACGACACCAACCACCTCGCCATCCAAACATCCACCAAAGCCCTCGAAGTCTACGTCCACGGCCGACGCATCATGCCACGCACGCCCGGCCAGGTCAAATACATCGACGCCATGCACCTACACGACCTCGTCTTCTGCACCGGACCCGCCGGCACCGGAAAAACCTACCTCGCCGTCGCCGCCGCCGTCTCTCTCCTAAAACAAAACGCCATACGACGCATCGTACTCGCCCGACCCGCCGTCGAAGCCGGAGAAAAACTCGGCTTCCTGCCCGGAGACCTCGAAGCCAAAGTCAACCCCTACCTCCGACCCCTCTTCGACGCCCTCGGCGACATGATGGACTACAGCCAGATCAAACGTTTCATGCTCAACGACATCATCGAAGTCGTACCACTCGCCTTCATGAGAGGACGAACCCTCAACGACGCTCTCATCATCCTCGACGAAGCCCAAAACGCCACCGTCTCGCAAATGCTCATGTTCCTCACCCGTATGGGAAATCACTCCAAAATGATCGTCACCGGCGACGACAGCCAGGTCGACCTCGAAAAACAACAAGACAGCGGACTCGTCGACGCTCTCGCCCGACTCAAAAACGTCAAAGGAATCGCCTTCTGCCGACTCAATAAATCCGATATCGTCAGGCATAAACTCGTGCAAAATATCGTCAGGGCCTACGAAAATAGAGCCCCGAAAAGTAACTCATGAACAAGAAAAAAAATAAACGAGTCGACGCCCGCGCCGCACTCGAAGGCGAACAGGCCGCAAAACGAGCCGCATTCTACGAAAGCGGCGCCGCCGCCTCCCTCTGCATGCTCGCCCTCTTCGCACTCGCCGCCAGCATCGTACTCACCCTCGACGCACAAATGATCCGAGGCCTCTGGGATAGACAATGGTCCGCCCTCAGACCCCTCCTCCTCGTCTGCGGCATCATGCTCCTGCTCAGCGCCGCACTCGGCCTCTACGTCGGCGCCTACCAGTGCCGAGCCGTCAAAAACCACGTCCGCGGCGCCGTCCTGCTCGCCGCGCTGCTCGTCATGGTCGCCGTCATCCGAACCGGCGTCGTCAACAACCTCTCACCATACCTCGTCATCGTCCCCCTGCTCGTCATGGCCATCATGATGACCGTCGCCTACTCACAACGATTCGCACTCGGCATCAGCGGTTTCCTGCTCATCATCAGCGCCATCGCCCTCCACCCTCACCAGGCTATGTACCTCCACGCCGTACCCGTCCTGCTCATGGGCGGCAGCGGCGTCGGAGTCGCCATCCTCCGACTTCGTGAAATCCGCACCCGATCAAAACTCATCGAAGTCTCCGCCGCCGCCGCAATCGTCGTCTTCGTCATGATCTGGCTCACAGGACTATGGGAACAACGACAAACAAATGAAATACTCGCCAACAGCCTCTGGGCCGCCGCCGGCGCCCTCGCCGTCGGCTTCCTCATGCAAGGCCTGCTACCCTTCATCGAAAAACTCTTCCGAACCGCCACCAACCTCACGCTACTTGACTACAGCGAAGCCACCAAACCCCTACTACGCCGCCTCGCCGTCGAAGCTCCCGGAACCTTCAACCACAGCCTCCAGATCGGCATGCTCGCAGAAGCCGCCGCGGAAACCGTCAACGCCAACGGCCTGCTCTGCCGAGTCGGTAGCTACTACCACGACGTCGGAAAACTCAGCAAACCAAGATACTTCGTCGAAAACCAGGGCGAAAGACTCAGCCAGCACAAAGAACTCTCCCCAACCATGAGCCGAATGATCATCATCGGACACGTCAAAGACGGCATCGAACTCGCGCGACAATACAAACTGCCACGCGTACTACACCAGTTCATCGAAACACACCACGGAACCACCCTCGTCGAATACTTCTACCACGAAGCGACTAAGAAAGAGGCCGAAGAAGGACGTACCGTCACCGAAACCGAATTCCGCTACCCCGGACCAAGACCACAAACGAAAGAATCCGCCATCGTCATGCTCACCGACGCCGTCGAAAGCGCCACCAGAGCCATGCAGGACCCCACCCCCAGCCGCATCGAAGACATCGTCAACTCCATCGCCATGAGAAGACTACAGGACCGACAGTTCGACCAATGCGACCTCACCATGCGAGAACTACGACTCATCGCCAACAGCCTCGTCAAAAGCCTCTGCGGAATGTATCACGGACGCATCGCCTACCCCAAACAGGAAAAAAAAAGAGAAAAAATACGCTCCGAACAATTCCTCCTCAGCGACTGAAAACACGCAACCAGCCGCACCCCTAGACACGCAACCACCACAGGAAATATATCGTGAAAAACATCCAAACCGACATCACCAACAAACAAAACACCCTGGAAATCCACGACAAAATAATCCAACATACCGTCGCCCACGTCCTCAACGCCGAATCCGTTAACCACGCCAACGTCAGCATCGTCGTCGTCGACGACAACCTCATGGCCGAGCTCAACCAACGCTTCCACCAGGCCAACGGGACCACCGACGTCCTCAGCTTCGACCTGGCCGACTCCGACACCCAAGACGACAACGACGCCCTCGACTGCGAAATCATCATCAACGCCGACAGGGCAAAACAGGTCGCCAACGACGCCAACGGCCAACCCCTCGCCGAGTTGCACCTCTACCTCGTACACGGCCTGCTCCACCAACTTGGCTACGACGACCAACATGAAAATGACGCCCAACGCATGCACCTCCGCGAGGACCAACTGCTAAACCAACTCGGCTTCGGCGACGTCTTTACCAAACACCAATAAATCATAAAATTTCACCCTGAAACGTATTTTGTTGTCATTCCCGCACAGACGGCAATCCAGTATTCTGTAGCAGTAAAAAAAAAGGAACTAAAAAAATGGACGAACCT
>CAYNXW010000238.1:0-4630 GCA_964401265.1 uncultured Pirellulales bacterium
GGGTGTGTGGCTGGTGGTGAGGTGGCGGTTGTGTGTGATTTTTTTTGGGGGAATCGGGCAAAAAGATGTGGTGATTACGGGGGCAGGTATTCTTGGGATTGAGGCAGGGGGGCGTATGTGGGGGTAGGTGCTATGGGTGGTTGATGAGGGCGTCATAGGCATTTTGGTAGGCGGTGAGGTCGTTGGGGGTGAAGAGGACGAAGCGGATTAGTTGGAAGTGGTTGTGGCGGTCGAGGTAGTCTTTGACGGCGGTGAGAGCGATGAGGGCGGCTTTTGGTATAGGGAAGCGGTAGGCACCGGTGCTGATGGAGGGGAAGGCGATGGTTTTGATGTGGTGTTGTTGGGCGAGTTGGAGGGAGTTGGTGTAGGCGTTGCGCAGGAGTTGGGGTTCGTTGTGTAGGCCGTCGCGGTAGACGGGTCCGACGGTGTGTATGACGTATTGAGCGGGGAGGTTGCCGGCGGTGGTGATGACGGCGTGTCCGGTGGGGCAGGGTCCTTGTTTTGCGACGAGGCGTTTGCATTGTTGGAGGAATTGGGGGCCTGCGGCGTGGTGGATGGCGCCGTCGACACCTCCGCCGCCCAGGAGAGAGCTGTTGGCGGCATTGACGATGGCCTGGGTGTTTTGTCGGGTGATATCGCCTTGGGTGAGTTGGATGGGGTAGGTCATGTGGTGGTCCTTTTTCAGGGGGTCCGGTGTGGTAAACAGGTGCGTAACTCTTTAGTGTGTAAGGGGATCGGGTCTCTTGTTTTTTGGGGTGGTGCGAGGCGGCGGTGCTCTGTCGGTGTCGGGTCGGAGGCGAAGTCGGGCAAAAAATGCTAGACAAGGACAGGGGTGAAGTCCATAATTATCCGTTTTGCGGTAGAAGTTTTCGTTATTTTCAGGCGTTACTGCGGGTGGGGAGATTCTGGAGGAACGAGTATGTTGCGTATATTGGTGACGGACAAGCTGTCAGAGCAGGGTTTGGACCTTCTCAAGAGCATGGACGATGTGGAGTTGACGGTGAAGACGGGAGTCAGCGAGGAAGAGCTGGCGGAGATGATAGGGGAGTATGACGGGCTGATCATTCGTAGCGGCACGCAGGTGACGGCCAAGGTGCTGGCGAAGAGTGGCAAGCTGAAGGGGATAGCGCGAGCGGGCGTGGGTGTAGACAATGTGGACGTTGGGGTGGCGACGCAGCGTGGTATTGTGGTGATGAACACGCCGGACGGGAACACGATCAGTGCGGCGGAGCATACGATTGCGTTGATGATGGCGTTGTCGCGTCATGTGGTGCAGGGATGTACGACTTTGAAGGCGGGTCGCTGGGACCGCAAGCAGTTCATGGGGACGCAGGTGATGGGCAAGACGCTGGGGGTGATCGGTCTGGGTCGGATCGGTATGGCGGTGGCACGTCGGGCGTTGGGCATGAAGATGAAGGTGCTGGGTTACGATCCGCTGGCGGCTCCGGAGGGTGCGGCGGAGAGCGGGGTGGAGCTGGTGAGTGATCTGGAGGCGATTTGCCGGCAGGCGGACTATATTACGTTGCACGTTCCGGTGACGGATCAGACGCGGGGTATGATCAATGCGGAGCTTCTGGGGATGATGAAGCCGACGGTGCGGATTATCAATGTGGCCCGTGGAGCGGTGATCAACGAGGACGATTTGTACGGGGCGTTGGCGGAGAAGCGGATTGGTGGGGCGGCGTTGGACGTATTCAGCAAGGAGCCGCCGGAGAATCGGGGTTTTGAGGGGCTGGACAATTGTGTGGTGACGCCTCATTTGGGAGCGAGCACGGAGGAGGCGCAGGTGCAGGTGGCGTTGGATGCAGTTCAGGAGCTGGTGGACGCGTTGCGTGGGGTGCAGATGCGAAACGCAGTGAACGTGCCGGGTTTGGACAAGACGCTGCCGGAGATAGTGAAGCGGTATCGGCTGTTGGCGGAGCGTTTGGGTATGGTGTTGAGCAGCATTGCGCCGGGTTCGATCAAGCAGGTGCAGGTGATGTATCGCGGTGAGATAGCGGCGTATGACACGGCGGCGGTGCGTTCGAGTTTTCTGGTGGGGCTGTTGCAGAGTCATTTTGAGGAGCCGGTGAACCTGGTGAACGTGGGTGTGCTGTCCAAGCAGCGAGGGCTCAGTGCGGACGAGGTGAAGAACCCGGACGTGGAGGATTATTCGAGCACGCTGGGGGCGCGTGTGGTGACGGACAAGGGTGAGCGGACGGTGGTGGGTACGATTATTGGTAAGGAGATTCCGCGAATTATTCGTGTGGACGATTATGAGCTGGAGATGTCGCCGGAGGGTGCGATTCTGGTGATATTCAATGATGATCGGCCTGGCGTGATCGGTGCGGTGGGGTCGATATGTGGCAAGCACGGCTTGAATATTGGTACGATGGGTGTGGGTCGGGTCAAGGCGGAGGATCGTGCGGTGCTGGCGTTGAGTCTGGACGAGGCTCCGGACGCGAAGGCGGTGGGTGCGTTTGAGCAGCAGGATTTTGTGAAGAGTGTTTATGTGTGCGAGTTGCCGGGGAGCAGCCATGGTTGAGTAGCGTGGGGTATGGTTGGGGGTTGGCAAGGCCCGGAGGGGGGCGGGCGATGGTAAGAGGCAGAGACAGGAGGTCAGGCGTTTATCAGGATAGCATAGGTCGTCGCAGGCATCGCGTCGGGCGGCGGGTGTATACAGGCAGTTGATATCAGAAGGAGACAAGCGTGACGGGACAAGCTAACGAAGCTAAGGTCATGAATCGTTGGATCGTGGTGGTGGGTGCGATATTGATACAGTTGTGTCTGGGGGCGATCTATGCGTGGTCGGCATTTACGAAGCAATTGACGGAGGAGCCTTATGGTTTCAGTCGGACGAAGACGCAGGTAGTGTTTGCTATCGGTCTGGCGTCTTTTGCGGTAGTGATGGCGTTGGTGGCGGGGAAATGGCAGGCGAAGGCGGGGCCGCGTAAGGTGGCGTTGACGGGAGGGATTGTGTTGGGTTTGGGCTATCTGCTGGCGGGGGTCAGCGGTGCGAATTTTGCGGGGATACTGGTGGGGATTGGTATTTTGGGTGGAGCGGGGATTGGGTTGGCCTACGTGTGTCCCATTGCGGCGTTGGTGAAGTGGTTCCCGGATAAGAAGGGGCTAATTACGGGTCTGGCGGTGGCGGGGTTTGGTTTTGGGGCGTTGATCTGGATTAAGTTGACGAGCGGATTTGTGTTTGGGCCTATCAACCTGACGCCGGGTTGGGAGGGGCTCTATGGGATGGGGTGGTCGGTCAATGGGGTCTGGACGCTTTACGGTGTGGTTTTTGCTGTGGTGGTGGGACTGGGTTCGCTGGTGACGGTGAATCCACCGGCGGGTTGGAAGCCAGCGGGTTGGGAGCCTGACGTAAGCAATGCGGCGACGACGGGCGGTGTAAATTACACGGCGTCGCAGATGGTGCGGACAGGTCAGTTTTGGACGTTGTTTTTCGCGTTTACGGCGGGTGCGGCATCGGGGCTGATGGTGATTGGGATCATCCGGTTGTTCGGCATGGACGCCTTGCAGGCGAGTGGGATAGAAGAGGCCAAGGCGGTGGCCATCACGGGTACGGCGATGGGGCTTTTCTATGCGTTGCTGAACGGTCTGGGGCGGATCGTGTGGGGTGCGATATCGGACAAGACGGGGCGGCGTAATGCCATTGTGCTGATGAGTGCGTTGCAGGGTGTGATGATGCTGGTGTTTTACCATGTGGGAGGTTCGCAGTGGGGTCTTTACATTGGTGCGGCGATCATAGGATTTAATTTTGGTGGTAATTTTGCGTTGTTTCCCGCGGCTACGGCTGATATATTCGGAAACAAGAATGTGGGCACGAATTACCCGTGGGTATTTATGTCTTACGGGGTGGGCGGGATTGTGGGCCCGATTCTTGGTGGCGCGATGGGTGATGCCCAAGCGTGGCTCTGGGCGTTTGTGCCAGCCGGTATTGCTTGTTTAGCGGCGGCGGCGCTGACGTTGACGTTGCGGCCTATCAAGGTGGCGACGGCTGAGGCGGGTGGGTAGCGGCTGTGAAGGCCTTTGGTTTGCAGTAATAGCGGCTGTTGTTGGTCGTTTGTAGACGGTTTTTTTGAGGGGTTGGTGTGAGGAAGCCCACGGGTGCTGGGCGGCGCCCGTGGGCGATTTTTGCGCGCGGAGTAGGGATAAGGCATCAGGCATAAGGCATAAGGGATAAGGGAAGGTGTCGCCTGCGGCGAGGGTCTATTGAGCGTGGGTAAGATGGTCGCGACACGGTGAGGTGTGTGATGCCGGAGCTGCCGGAAGTTGAGAGTATAGCGGCGGGTTTGCGGGCGGAGGTGGTGGGGGCACGGATCGGGCGGGTGCGTTTGTGGCAGGCGGGTATGGTGCGTGGGCCTTTTGCGGGTCGTTGGCGGCGTGGGGCGGGGGTGCTGGAGGGTAGTCGGATTGCGGCGGTGGGGCGGCGGGGCAAGCGGTTGATTTTGGCGACGGACGGGTCGGTGGGTCTGGTGGTGCAGTTGGGGATGACGGGGAGTGTGGGGTTGTGGTCGGGGGGCCGGCGGGCGAAGCATACGCATTTTGTGATGGGGCTGGAAGATGGCTGGGAGGTTCGGTTTGTGGATGCGCGGCGGTTCGGGCGGTTGTGGTTTTTGGAGGGGTTGTCTTTGGA
>CAYNXW010000239.1:0-4600 GCA_964401265.1 uncultured Pirellulales bacterium
TTTAAAGGTATTGTTTTCCATCACATTTGTGTTCTTTTTACTGCTTTTGCTATTCTCAGGTTCCAGGAGCGCCTTTATCAGCATAGCCCTGGCAATATTTATTTTTGCCATAATATTTATAGCCAGGGGCATTAATAGACTCAGGAAAAGATCAGCTTCATGGAGAAGCAGAAGAAAAACAGCAATAATACTGAGCATTTCCATTATCGCAATAATCATTTTAATAGTCATAGTACTGCTTATTGTATTTGCAGAAGACCTTCTGGGAGGGTTCGGACTGGTTGAAAGGACTATTGAGACTTTCAGGACCGGAATATATTATTTTAGCAAATACGGAATCATGGAGGGGCTTAAATCAATATCGAATTACAGGTATATCTTCTGGGGCCAGGCAGTTGAGATGGTCAGGGATTACCCGGTTTCAGGAGTAGGACAGGGGGCGTATATCCTCCAGCTTCCCAATTATCTTGTTATGCACAGGACTGGCTTTGATAATGTGGATTATGCAGGGAATTATTACCTGCAGGTGCTGGCGGAACTTGGTTTCCCCGGTTTTGTCCTTGTGATCGCCCTGTTCTTCGTACTATTTAAAAGAGCCTTATCATATTTTTTGGCAAGAAGGAAAGCTGCATGCAGCAGGGATGAATCCGGCATACCGGTAACAGGGGAGACTGACAGGTATGACTGGATAATGAGATCACTTTATATCGCCTATGCTGCAATGCTGGCGGGACAGATATTCGGACCCCATACCAATTTCAATGAGATACAGCTTACTTTCTGGTTTGTAACAGGCCTCATGATGGCCTTTATAAAAGTGAGGCAGAAAAATAAAGATGTATCAGGCATATTGGAAATAAGGGAAAGACTGGCATTTACTATGCGTGAAAAAGTCTCGTCCATAATGATACTGGTGATTTTTACAGGGGTATTCTTCTTCAATTCATTTACGGGGCTTTCTATAAATGTCTCGCAAAATCTTTATGATATAAAAGGAAATTATAAGGGGTGGCAGAACGATTACGGCATATACAATGAGGAGATCTCCCAGGAAGGTCCGTTTAAATGGATTGCTCCTGAAGCCAGTACCGTACTTGAGAAAAAGGGCGGCAAGCTTATTATCCCTTTAAAAGACGCCCATCCGGATAAACAGGACGAAGAACTTTCCGTGAGATTATACATAAACAATACTTTGGTTAAGAGAGCTTATTTGGATTATAATAAATGGGAAAGCGTGGAGGTAGACATACCCGGGGATACCAGAGATCATTTTACTCTTACAATTGTGTTTAACAGGGGATGGAGCCCCAAAGAACTGGGGCTTAATAGCGATACCAGGGTATTTGGCGGACAGGTAAGGAATTTTGAATTTGCTGATTAGGGATATGGACGGACATGATAGATAATAAATATTCTTTGCGGTTAAAGATAATCTATGGATTCTTATTATCGGTCATAGACCTGTTTTTCCTGCTACTGAGCTGTTTTGCAGCTTATTACCTGAGATTCTATACAGACATTTTTGGTACTGTGCCAACAAGTTACAGCATAAGTAACCGCTATATATCATATTCTCTTATAATCACAGCATCCATTATCATCCTTTTTGCTTCTTTTAAGCTCTACCACCTAAACCGGATCTACAAAAACATGTATTATTATCTGGAATTGGCGGTTATCATCATTGCCGGTTCAGCTATAATATATTATGCCGCCAGGCTTATTGGAGATTTCTATTTTTCCAGGATCTGGATAGCCCTGATGGTCATCCTGGGCATAATCACTGTTGCCTTTGGAAGATTTTTCTTTAGTCTTATCACCAGGACCGTATTTAAGAGAAACGGCATATATAATGAAGGACTTCTAATAAGTCTCTTCGACTACATGGGGGCATTCAAGAATAATCCCAGGATAAAGAAAAAGATAATCTATGGTTTTATACTGGGAATAAACGATGTTTTCTTTTTTGGCCTGGCTTTCTATATCTCCTTTTATTTAAGATTCAATACCGATCTATTCGCAGAAAACCAGGCGGTTTTTTTTATTGAGACAAATTATCTCTTCTATTCCATAATCTTTATTCTTTCGGCTATCCTTATTTTTTCCATTTACAGGCTTTACAGCTGGGATAATATATACAGAGGTTCGGGATACTATACCAGGATAATAAAAGGCATCATAATAAATATCATTGTGATAATACTGTCCGGCTATATTTTTGAACTGTTCACATTTTCCCGGAAATGGATATTATTGCTGGGGGTCTTGAGCCTGGCTTTTATCTATTTCAGCAGGCTTCTTATAGAGATCATAACTACCAGGCTTTTATGTAAAATAAATACTTCCCCGGGTACTATCATAATCGGAATTGGAGAAAACTCGAAAAGGATAGAAGACAGCCTGGAAAAATACTCTCTGGAAGACGACAGGATACTGGGATATGTGGAGGATGAGGAGAGGATAAAAGAAAATAAAAAATATGCCGGGGATTTTCACATATTAGGCAATCTGGAAGATATCCGGAATATAATATTTAAATACCGGATACAGAGAGTCATAATATCCGGACCAGAGTATAAATATTTTGAACTGCTGGATATACTGGAAAGGCTTAAGGGACTGGATATCTCGGTTCTGGTCTTTCCCGGTTTTTTTGAATTCTCCATAAAGCGGATGAATATGCGGGAGATTGCCGGTATTCCCCTTATGCAGGTCACCAATATCGGGTTTTTTGGCATAAACCTTTTTCTGAAAAATGTATTGGATTATTTGCTGGGAGGCATAATCTTTATATTCTTCATACCGGTATACCTTATCATGGGTGCAGCCATAAAACTGGATTCTCCGGGACCGGTGTTCTACCAGCAGGAAAGGTATACCAAGGATAGCAAGACTTTCTATATGTATAAATTCAGGTCCATGTATATCGATGCTGATAAAAGGCTAAATGAACTTCAGGATTACAATGAAGCCGATGGTCCGATTTTTAAAATGAAGAGAGATCCCAGGATCACCAGAGTGGGCAGGCTGATAAGAAGGTTTTCTATCGATGAACTGCCGCAGATCATAAATGTCCTTAAAGGCGAGCTGAGCCTGGTCGGACCCAGGCCTCCATTGCCAAAAGAAGTCGAGCAGTATGAAGACTGGCAGATGAAGCGGCTAAATGTGAAGCAGGGGATAACAGGGCTGTGGCAGACAAGCGGCAGAAGCGAGCTTTCTTTTGAGGAGATGGCAAGGCTGGACCTTTACTATATCCAGAACTGGTCAATAGAGATGGATATAAAGATACTTTTGAAGACTATTCCCACTGTACTGTTCGGAAAGGGCGCTTATTAATCACCATAAGCCAGACGTATCCTTATTTTTGAATATATCATTTAATGTTATAATAAGCGCTAAATTTTTGTCATACTTATAGGCCGGAAATGTTTGCAGACATAAAAAAGCTATTTTCCTACCGGGAGCTCCTTATGAGCCTTACCAGGAAGGAACTCAAGGTAAAATACAGGGGATCGGTGCTGGGGTTCTTCTGGTCGCTTTTAAACCCTATCCTTACCATGCTGGTATATTCCTTCGTGTTCTCCATGGTGCTCCGGGCCGGCATAGAGCAGTTTGCTATTTTCCTCATATGCGCCCTCCTGCCTTTTAATTTTCTATCCAATTCGGTAAATTATGGTTCCGGCAGCATAGTGTCAAACGGCAACCTGGTAAATAAGATATATTTCCCCAGGGAGATACTGCCGCTTTCGGTGGTGTTTTCCAATTTGGTAAACTTTTTATTCGAGCTGGCAGCCCTTTTTATAGTACTTTCCTTTATGGGATACAGGTTTTATCTTTTCCTGTATATATTGCCGGTCCTTATTTTCATACAGTTTTTCCTGGTGGTGGGGATGACGCTTCTGGTATCTGCCCTTAATGTCTTTTTCCGGGACCTGCAGCACCTTATAACCATTGTCATGATGGTATGGTTCTTCGGGACACCCATCATATATCCATTGAGCATGGTGCCGGAGCGTTACCAGGTATATATAAAATTCATAAATCCCATGACCATATATGCCGCATATTACAGGAATATATTCTATTATGTAAAATACCCCGAAAATGCAGGTTTTCCCACTCTGACAGAGACGCTTACCGCCCTGGGGATAAGCATTATCATATTCTTTATAGGGTACTTTGTGTTTAAGAAGATGGAACCCAGGTTTGCGGAAGAGATATAGGATATGAGTACCATAAATAATAAAATTGAAAGTCCAAGGTCAAAAGACGGTATCGCGGTGGATGTCCGTTCGGTATCCAAGAAATACCGCATATACCATGAAAAACTTCCCAGCCTGAAAAACACTATTATAAAAGGCAGGAGGACTTCTTATGAGGAATTCCTGGCCCTGGACGATGTATCCCTGGCCATAAAACACGGGCATACGGTAGGCATCATCGGTCCCAACGGCTCAGGGAAAAGTACTTTACTAAAGCTTATTTCAAAAGTGATCGAGCCTACCAGGGGGGAGATAGTGGTAAACGGCCCCATGTCGGCCCTGCTGGAGCTGGGAGCCGGTTTCCATCCCGACCTTACCGGCAAGGAAAATATATATAT
>CAYNXW010000240.1:0-4599 GCA_964401265.1 uncultured Pirellulales bacterium
GGGTACGTCTTCCCAAGCACAAGCGGGCGCTGGACAAGGACGACCAATTCAGTGAGTATGGGGCGACGATCGAGACGAGTGTCGGGCGGTGCATTTTCAATGACGTTCTTCCCGATGACATGCCGTTCTACAATCTGGGGCTGGGCTCGCGTGCGTTGAGTCGGGTGATCAGTGATTGTTTCCAGATTTCTGGTCGTGCCGCGACGATTGATTTGCTTGATGATATCAAGGAACTAGGTTTCAAGCAGGCGACGCTGGCGGGGCTTTCGATGTCGGTTACGGATTTGCGGATTCCGACGAAGAAGCATGAGATCATCGACGTGACGCAGAGGCGTGTGGATCGTATTATGGACAACTTCCGCAGTGGGGCGTTGACGGAAGGCGAACGTTACAATCAGATCATTGACGCGTGGACGCATGCCCGAGTGCAGGTGACGGCGGAGATGATGAAGGAACTGGAAAACGACACGCGGGACGGTGTGCCTTATCTGAACCCGGTCTTCATCATGACGGAGTCGGGTGCTCGTGGTAAAGTGGACCAGATTCAGCAGTTGTGCGGGATGCGAGCTCTGATGGCCAAGCCGTCGGGTGAGATTATGGAAACGCCGATTCGGGCGAATTTCCGCGAGGGGCTCAAGGTGCTGGAGTATTTCAGCTCCACACACGGTGCACGGAAGGGCTTGGCTGATACGGCTCTCAAGACTGCGGACAGCGGGTATTTGACGCGTAAACTGGCTGATGTGGCCCAGAATGTGATTGTGAACGAGCATGACTGCCATACGCTGCAGGGTATCAGCAAGAGTGCCATTTACAAGGGCGAGCAGGTATCGATTCCACTGCGGGAACTGATCATTGGGCGTACGGCCCGGGATACGATTCGCAACCCGATTACGGACGAGATAATCGTTGAAGAGAATCAGATTATTACGCCGCAGATTGCGCGTAAGGTGGAGGATCTGGGCCTGGATACCATTCGGGTGCGTAGCTCGATGACGTGTGAGAGTCCCATTGGTGTCTGTGCCACGTGCTACGGGGTGGATTTGAGCACGGGTCGTCAGGTGGAGGAAGGTATGGCGGTGGGTATAGTGGCCGCCCAGTCCATTGGTGAGCCGGGCACGCAGCTAACGATGCGGACGTTCCACACGGGTGGTATTGCCGAACGTGAGGTGGTGGAACACCAGGCGCGTTCGGGGGTGGCCGGGACGGTGAAATATTCCGACCTCAACGCGGTGAAGGCGCCGGACCTTGAAGGTGAGATGCGGATGGTCGCGCTGAAACGTAATGGGGAGATTCTGATCAATGATGCCAAGGGGCGTGAGCTGGACCGGTACCGCGTGAGCTACGGTGCCACGGT
Organism: uncultured Pirellulales bacterium; assembly: GCA_964401265.1. Lineage (GTDB taxonomy): Bacteria > Planctomycetota > Phycisphaerae > Sedimentisphaerales > SM23-30 > CAYNXW01. Next base: position 1,355 of record CAYNXW010000240.1, read on the forward strand.
TCTGGTGGAAGAAGGCACAGAGGTCAAGGTGGGGGATGCTCTCTTTGAATGGGACCCGCACCGTGTGCCCATTTTGTCGGAAGTGGCGGGTGTGGTGCGTTTTCAGGATGTTGAAGAAGGCGAGACGATTCGGACGGAAGTGGACCAGCACGGGCGTACGTTGCGGCCGGTGGTGATTGAGCATAAGGGCGAGAAGCATCCTCGGGTGGTAGTGGAAGATGCGGAAGGTCGAATTTTGGATTTCCACTATCTGCCGGCGAAGGCTCGTATTGAGGTGGACGAGGGGGAGGAGATCGAGCCGGGAGCGTTGTTGGCTCAGCAGCCGCGTGCTATTACGGGTACGGAAGACATTACGGGTGGTCTGCCGCGTGTGACGGAGGTGTTTGAGGCGCGTCGGCCGAAGGAGCCGGCGGCGATGGCGGAGATATCGGGTCGGGTGGAGCTTCGTAGCGACAAGCGTCGGGGCAAGATGACGATTATTGTGCGGTCAGAGTCGGGAATGGAAGTGGAGCATCATGTGCCGCACGACAAGCATCTGAACGTTCACTCGGGCGACTATATTGAGGCGGGAGAGCCGTTGACGGATGGTCCGCTGGTGCCGCACGACATTCTGCGTATTCGTGGTGAGGAAGCCTTGCAGCATTACCTGCTGATAGAGATCCAGAATGTGTATCGTGCTCAGAATGTGAAGATCAACGACAAGCACGTTGAGATTATAATTGGGCAGATGCTTCGTAAGGTGAAAGTGGATAATGTTGGGGATAGCGATCTTCTGCCTGGCGAGGTATTGGACAAGTTCCGTTTCCGCGCGGTGAACCGGAAGATGGCAGAGAGTATCAAGGTCACCGAGGCGGGCGAGACGGATCTGGCGGTGGGGACGACGCTGACGCAGGAGGAATTGGAGCGGGCGAATGAGCCGGTTTCGGCAATTGGCGGCGAGCCGGCCACGGGAGGGCGGTGTCGCCCGGCCAGTGGTGCGACGATGCTGTTGGGTATCACCAAGGCGTCGTTGCAGTCGGAGAGTTTCGTATCGGCCGCCAGTTTCCAGGAGACGACTCGGGTCTTGACGGAGGCGGCTATTTCGGGTAAGGAGGACCGTCTGCTGGGGCTGAAGGAGAACGTGATCCTGGGGCACCTGATTCCGGCGGGGACGGCGTTTAAGCCGTATTTGGACATGCACGTGAAGCACTTGGCGGCTCCTCCGACGCCTCCGGAATTTTTGGCCGAGGAGCTGGATGAGCGTAAGGCAGCGGAGGCTCGGGCGGAAGCTGCAATCAAGGAAGCTTTAGGCTTGACGTCGAAGGACTGAACCGCTACTATGCACGGTTTAATGTAGCATTAAGACAGTACGTTTTGGAGATGATAATGCCCACGATTAACCAATTGGTCCGGCACGGACGGAAGAAGGTGCGAAGTAAGGGTCGCACGCCGGATTTGGAGCAGTGCCCGTCGCGGCGTGGCGTGTGCTTACAGGTGCGGACCCAGACACCGAAGAAGCCTAACTCGGCGTTGCGGAAGGTGGCGCGTGTGCGTCTGAGCAACGGTCGGGAAGTGACGGCGTATATTCCGGGAATCGACCACAACCTTCAGGAGCACAGCATCGTGCTGGTTCGTGGGGGGCGAGTTCGTGACTTGCCTGGTGTGCGCTACCACATCGTGCGTGGCGTTTTGGACAGTCTGGGCGTTGCCAATCGTAAGCAGGGCCGCAGTAAGTATGGGGCACGGCAGCCCAAGTAAATAAGCATTGAAACCGCCCGGGCAGATTATGGGACCATACGGTGGTCCGTAAGGCTGCGGGCCTGACAAGAACGACTGGAGGCTACTTAGCCCATGGCAAAGCGTTTTACAGCATCCGCTGAACAACTTAAACCCGACCCGAGGTACCATAAGAAGTTGGTTTCCAAATTCATCAATGGCTTGATGTGGGACGGCAAGAAGAGCGTGGCGCAGAAGGTGATGTATGACGCCATGGACGTCATCGGCAAGCGAGTGAAAGACGCGCCGCCGATTGAGGTTTTTGAGACGGCCATTGCCAATGTCAAGCCGCTGATCGAGGTGCGGAGCAAGCGTGTTGGTGGTGCGAGCTACCAGGTTCCGATGCAGGTGAATCCGGCGCGGCAACAGGCGCTGGCGTTCCGTTGGATTCTGGCTGCGGCGCGCGGCAAGCGTGGCAAGCCGATGCACCTGAGGCTAGCGGACGAATTGGTCGCTGCCTACAACAAAGAGGGTGCCGCCATGTCGACGCGTGAGAACGTGCACCGCATGGCCGAGGCGAATAAGGCTTTTGCCCATTTCGCCTGGTAAAGCCACTTTTTCGGAAACTGACTGCCACAATTGGGGCACTTATCACCCGATTGTGGCAGTTTTGTCATTAGAGCTAACCGTAACTTTTATTGATGATGGCATATGAGCACTGACCTAGCAAAGATTCGTAATATTGGCGTAATGGCCCACATTGACGCAGGCAAGACGACCGTTTCTGAACGGATCCTGTATTATACGGGGCGTACCTACAAGATCGGTGAGGTGCACCACGGCACGGCGGTGATGGACTTTCTCGAAGAAGAGCAGGAGCGAGGGATTACCATTACGTCGGCGGCGACGACGTGCCCGTGGAAAGGCTATACGATCAATCTGATTGACACGCCGGGGCACGTGGATTTTACGGTCGAGGTGGAGCGGAGCTTGCGGGTGCTGGATGGTGCGGTGGCGGTTTTTGACGCCAGCGAAGGGGTTCAGGCGCAGTCGGAGACGGTGTGGCGTCAGGCGGACAAGTATGAGGTGCCGCGGATTTGCTTTATCAATAAGATGGACAAGCTGGGCGCGGACTTCGAGATGGCGGTTCGCAGTCTCAAGCAACGGCTCTGGGCCAATCCGGTGCCGATTCATCTTCCGCTGGGGGCGGCGAGCACGTTTCACGGGTTTGTGGATTTGATCGAGATGAAGGCGTTGGTCTTTGAGAAGGAAAAGGTGGGGGCGCGTGCGGAAGTGATCGAGGTTCCGGAGGACGTGCGTGAGGCGGCTGAGGAAGCGCGGCATCTGCTGATGGAGAAGGCGGCTGAACAGGATGATCAGCTGCTGGAGAAGTACCTTCACGAGGAGGCGCTTTCGAACGAGGATATCATCGCGGGGTTGCGTTGCGGGACGGTTGCGGGGCGATTGCATCCGGTGCTGTGCGGCTCGGCGTTGCAGAACATTGGTGCGCGTAAAGTACTGGATGCTATCACGTACTTTCTGCCGAGTCC
>CAYNXW010000241.1:0-4594 GCA_964401265.1 uncultured Pirellulales bacterium
GTTGAGACTCAGAAAATCTTCGGGTGCCTTGCCGATGTCAAAACAGACGTCCAGGTCAGGGGTGGCGACTACCGTTTCTTCGCCTGCCACCGAATAGCCCGTCACCTCGAGCCCGTCCAATTCCACACTCACTAACCGCGATCGACTGCCCATAATCACCTGTCTCTATCAATATGCACTGCACTCAAGTGCTGGCCTTGCCCGGCTGGGGGCCTGCACGCTGCGACCCGTTGGCGGGGTTTGCTCGTCCGGGCCCCGGTCAAAGTACGCCATTGTAGTAGGGCAGCGAGACTCCGCAAGCAAGAACCGCGCCGGGGGGAGGGCACGGGCGGTCGGCACGCCAGGTTTGGGGGTGTTTGGACGGGCAGGATCGCTCTGTGCGGGCCGGTGTGCGGGTTGTCTGAGAGCGTTTTTCAGGCCCGTAGGAGCCTTTTGGCAGGCCCTGGCGGCGGCTTTGGGGGTCTGGTAGCGGCAGCGTCTGTGGGAAACATGTGGATAACTTTGTGTTGGGGTTGGTCTGGCGGGCTTGGTATTCGCTGATGGGGGTTTGCCCGGACAAGCGGCTCGGGGCGAACCCGCAGGGCTTGTGCCAGTTGTGATAAGTCGCTTTTTATAAAGGGGTAACGACTCCTTATGGCTGAGAGGGGGGCAGCTGTGGGTTGTGGACAGGGGTCCGGGCGAGTTGATGTCGAGAATGTACGGTTTTTGGTAGGGGCAGGGTGTTTGGGGAGCGTTATTTGTGGATAAGTTGTGGCTAAGGCTCGGGGGTTTGGTGCAAGAGCGCGCGTGGGGTCGTGAGTTTACGTAATTCTAACGCTAAAAAGCTGTTATAATCGTTACAGACGGACGGCTGCCGCTCTTGCAAGTGTATGAAATACCAGCAAGAAAGCTCGTAGATGCCGACTCCCCAAGGCTGTAGCCAGGGCCCCCATGTTGTGCGTTGGTTCATGCGCCCTGGACACCGGCGGGGGTGTGTCCGAGGTTGCTGTGTACGCCCATGAGTTTGTAGTTATCGTGTCCGGCGAGAGCTTCGAGTCGGCGGCAGAAATCGGTATCGGGGCTAACGCCACCGTCAATCTGAATCAAGACGCGCATGTTTTCGTTTGTGGGTACGTCCATGTAGAGCGGGCAGGCACCGGGGTGTCGTTTGCAGAGGGTTTTGAGTGACTGGAGGTGTTCGTCGTCTAGCCGGTCATCAGGCAGGGCCAGGTAGACGGCGTGGGTGAGTGACTCGGCGGCACGTTCCATGTCGTAGACGGCATTGACTCTGATCGAGGGGTCCTCTCGTCTGAAATCGACGAGGCCTTTGAGGAAGACCATTCGGTCGGTCTGGACGAGGTCTTCGTATTGTGCCAGGGTGTCGGGAAAGACGACGGCGTCGACGGTGCCGTTGAGGTCTTCGAGTGTGAGCATGGCCATGCGGGAGCCGGCGCCGCGGCCGTTTTTGGTGACGAGGTTGCGCATGCGAGCAATGATGCCGCCGATGATCACTTCGGTGTTGGCGGCGACGTCGCGCAATGTTTCGGAATTGGCGCTGCTGTAATGATAGATGGCCTGGGCGTGGGCGGCGAGGGGGTGGTCGGTGACGTACATGCCGAGGACTTCTTTTTCGTATTGCAGCAGTTGCGGTTGCGGCCAGGGGCTTACCTCTGGCAATCGGTCGGCGGACTCTCGGACCTCTTGGTCGGACTCAAAGGCGCCGAAGAGGGTCATTTGGCCGCGTTGGGCGTCGCGTTGCATTTGACTGCCCATGGCGACGGCGTCATCGAGGGCGGCCATCATCTGGGCCCGACTGCCGCCGAGCGAGTCGAAGGCACCCGCCTTGATCAGGGCTTCGAGAGCGCCTTTGTTGACGATGCGTCCGTCGATGTTTTCGCACAGGTCGAAGATGCTGTCGAAGCGTCCTGCTTCCTCGCGTGCGCGGATGATTTCCTCGACGGCGCGGTTGCCGACCCCTTTGACGGCGGCCAGTCCGAAGCGAATGCATTCGTCGCGGCGGGTCTGGTCTGGTTTGTCGTCGGCTTGGGCGTGCGTCTTGGGTGAGCGTTTGCCGGTGTTTTTTTTCTTTTTGGCATCGGGTTCTTTTTTGGCTGTAGCGGCGGGGTGTGTCTCGTGTTCTGTATCGTAAATGACCGTAAAGTCGGCGAAGCTTTCGTTGACGTCGGGGGGCAACACTTTGAGGCCCATGGCTCGGCACTCTTCGATGTATTCGGAGACTTTTTCCGTCGAGCCCATTTCAAAGGTCAGCAGGGCTGCCATGAATTCGGTTGGGTAGTAGGATTTGAAGAAGGCTGTCTGGAAGGCGAGGATGGCGTACTGTGTCGAGTGCGATTTGTTGAAGCCGTAGCCGCCAAAGCGTTCAATCAGTTCGAAGACTTCGTCCGCTTTGGCCTTGTCGATGCCCTTGGCGAGGCAGCCTTCGATAAAGCGCGGGTGCTCGGCCTTGATGACGTCATGTTTTTTCTTACTGATGGCTTTGATGAGTTTGTACGCGCGTGCCAGGGGCAGGTCGCCCAGTCGGTTGAGGATCTGCATGACCTGTTCCTGGTAGACCATGATGCCGTAGGTCTCGGCGAGAATTTCTTCCATGATGGGGTGGGGCAGGGACCAGGCCTGGCCGTGTTTACGACCGTTGTAATCTGGAATGAGCTGCATGGGCCCGGGTCGGTACAGGGCGTTGGCGGCGATGAGGTCTTCGATGCGGTCGGGCCGCATTTTTTCGAGCAGGTCTCGCATGCCGGCGGATTCAAACTGGAAGACGCCCTTGGTGCGGCCCTGGGCGAACAGGTTGAGCACCTGTTTGTCCTTGAGGTCGATGTGGTTGGGGTCGATGTTCTTTTTTTTGCCGAGTTTGACCAGTTGGCGTGCGCGTTCGATGGTGGAGAGGGTGCGCAGGCCCAGGAAGTCCATTTTGAGCAGTCCCACTTTTTCGACGGTGGGTCCGTCAAACTGGGTGATCATTTCGTTACTGTCGGCGGCTTTGTACAAGGGCAGGAAGTTGTCGAGCGGTTCGTCGGCGACGACGACGCCGGCGGCGTGTACGGAGGCGTGACGGGCCAGTCCTTCGAGGCGTTTGCCGATTTCGATGACGTCGTGTATTTTTTCGTCGCGGGCACACCACTCGTTGAGTTGGGGTTCCTGTTCCATGGCGGCATCGAGCGTGATGCCCAGGGTGTCGGGTACGAGTTTGGCCAGTCGGTCGGCATCGGCGAGTGGCACCTGGAGTACGCGGCAGACGTCGCGGATGACGGCGCGGGCCTTCATGGTGCCGAAGGTGATGATTTGTGCCACGTGGCCGTATTTTTTGCGGACGTAGTCGATGACTTCGGCGCGGCCGTTTTGGCAGATATCAATATCGATATCAGGCATCTCATTACGTTCGGGGTCCATGAAGCGTTCAAAGAGCAGTCCGTAGCGTAGCGGGTCCACGCTGGAGATATCGAGGGCGTATCCCACGATGGTGCCCACGCCGCTGCCGCGCGGGTTGGCCGGGATGCCGTGTTCGCGGGCGTAGTTGACAAAGTCCCACACGATCAAGAAGTAACTGGAAAAGCCCTTGCCTTGAATGACCGCCAGTTCGCGGTCGAGTCGTTCCTGGATCTCTTTGGTGATTTTTCCGTAACAGCGTTTGAGGCCGGTCTCGCAGAGTTCGCGGAGGTAATCCTCGGGGCTCTTGCCTTTGGGCGGGCAATAGACCGGTGCGTGTTGCTGGGAGAAATCGATGGTGACGTCGCATCGCTCGGCGATGCGGAGGGTGTTGTCGCACGCTCCCGGGTACTTGGCGAAGAGTTGGCGCATTTCGGCGGGGCTTTTGAGGTAGAGCTCCTCGGGGTAGCGCATGCGTTTTTCGTCGTCGAGTGTTTTTCCGGTGCTGATGCAGGTGAGCACTTCATGGGCGTGGTAGTCGTCCTCGCGGAGAAAGTGGACGTCGTTGGTTGCTATGAGTGGCGCGCCAATGTCGGCGGCCAGGTCGACGAGCATGGGCGTGACCGTGTTCTGGTCGGCGTTATGGTGTTGGATTTCGATGAAGAATCGTTCGGGTCCAAAGAGATCCAGATACCACTGGGCGCTCTGTTTGGCGCGTTCGTAGTCGCCCGCCAGCAGGGCCGAGGGTATCTCGCCGGAAAGACAGGCCGAGGTGCAGATGAGTCCGTCGTTGTATTGTTCGAGCACTTCGCGGTCGATGCGAGGGCGGTAGTAGAAGCCTTCGAGATATCCGATACTGGCCAATTTGAGCAGATGCTGATATCCCTGTTGGTTTTCGGCGAGCAGGACGATGTGGTAGCCGGCGTCGCGGATACCCTTGGCTTCTCGTTCGGTGCGTTTTCCCGGTGCGATGTAGGCTTCGATGCCCAGGATGGGCTTGATGCCGGCGTTGGTGGCCTGGGTGTAGAACTCGGCGGCCCCGAACATGTTGCCATGATCGGTCAGGGCGACGCTGGTCATGCCCAGTTCTTTGCAGCGTGCCACGAGTTTTTTGATGCTCGCCGCGCCGTCCAGCAGGCTGTACTCGCTGTGTACGTGCAGGTGGGCAAATGATTGGGCGTCCATGTGTATCTTCCCCTTCTGGCTGACAGTTCTATCTTGTTCTGAG
>CAYNXW010000242.1:0-4561 GCA_964401265.1 uncultured Pirellulales bacterium
GTTTGATATGGAAATGGCTGTACGCCAGTCCGAATTCGCGGGTTCCATAGTACGGCGGTTCCTGAATGCCGGCGATGCTTTCGTAGAAGAGCCTGCCGACGCCGGCGAGCATGGTCATGCTCTCTTCGGCCCAGCCGTAGGGCCTGCCCCAGGACTCCCAGACGGTGGTCGCTCCCTGGGCAATCATGTAGCCCCATCCGGGAAACTCGGTAGTATTGACCGTGTCGTAGACGGTCTGGCCCAGGCCGTTCTGTACGAGCGCCTCCATGAAGCCGGGCAGGCCGATGTGGCCCACGCGCAATTTGCCGCCATCGGCTTCGGTGATAGTATTGGCAATGTTTTCGATGACCTGTTGCTTGTTGTCTTGGGGCACAATATCGAGAGCCAGCGGCAGAATGGCGGACGTTTGCGACCTGGTTGCGTAGTGGGCCGTTTTGGGATCGAACCAAGTCTTGTTGATCACGGCCTGGATTTCCTGGGCCAGCCTGGTGTATCGTTTCTCTTCTTCTTTGTCTCCCAGCACGCGAAACATGTTGGCCAGAGTCCGCACGTTGTGGTAATAGAAACAGGTCCATATGAAATCTTTTGGAGTTTCCGTGCCGATGGCTATCCAGTGGCCTATCTTGCGGCCAGGCAACATATGTTCGCCGAGATAACCTTCGGTAACGATGTGGTTATCACCGGCTAAATCCCGTCCAATGAAGTCCACCCAGGCTTTGACGCGGTGGCAATGCTGTTCGATGAGACGTTTGTCATCGTGGCATTGGTAGAGATACCATACGAGCATCGGGTAGGCGGCATTCTGGGAAACGTCACTTTCACGGTTCATGCCCGGGAGCCTGGGTACGACGTCTGAAAGGTCGCCGTTTGCGGACCCGGCCAGCGGAATACTCCGCGCGACGTCGGTCCACAGGCTGGGTGTGCGTTTGCGTGCGGAGAGCGTTCCGAAATAGCTTGCCGGCTCGTTGTAGAATATTGGCTCCCGATGCAGGCAGTCGAGAACAAACCCCTTATAGGCCACTTTGAGGGTACGTTGTATGTTTGCGTGAATCTGGTTGAAAAGATCGTTGGAGCAGGTGAATCGGCCGTACATGTCAACATTGCTGTAGACTTCCCGTCCGAGGACGGTATCGGGTGTTGGTTTTTCTTGGAGGCCCTCCACACGCACGTAGCGGACAGGGTGGAACGTGAAGCGCGGTTCGTACGTTTCTCCGTGCGGATCGCCTTTGAGGGTGTAGGTGTCTTTCTCGCCCGCCTCATAATGTATCGTGACGTGATTGCCTGCTTTGCCCTTGGTTTTCAGAAGCACCCAGCCGCTGAAGAAGCGATCGAATTCAAAAAGCCAGGCATCGCTTTCGTGTTGGGTGATCTTTACCGGTGGGAAGGTATCCTGGATTTTCATGGGCGGGACGGTTTGACTTCTTAAGCGGCCTTTGGGGGCCCTAAGAACGGCGACGTTGCTCCACTGGCTGTCGTCATAGTCCGCGGTGTTCCAAAGCGGCTTTTCGAGCCTGGCGTCATAGACTTCTCCGGCAACGAGTTGGTTGGCTACGATCGGTCCGGGGGCTGTCTTCCAGGTTTCGTCGGTGAGCAGGTGCGTTTCGGTTCCGTCATCATGGGTAAGCGTCATCTGCAAGATGGCTTGGGGCCAATATCCCCAAGGCCCGCCTTTTTCCCATGGCAGGATGCTCGAAGCGCTATACCAGCCGTTGCCGAGCATCATGCCGATCGTGTTTTGGCCCGGCTCAAGGACACTGGCAACGTCGTAGGTGCGATACAAGACCTCCTGGAAATAATCCGTCAGGCCGGGAGAAAGGACATCGTCAGATACCTTCTTGCCGTTGATGTAGAGTTCGCTCCAGCCGAGACCGGAGAAGTAGACCCGCGCTTGCCGGACGGCCTTGGTCAGGGTGAACTCCTTGCGCAGCAGGGGCGAGGGTGCTTTAGGGTATTTGCGGGCTTGGTAAACCTTGAATTCAATGATGCCGGTTGACGCGGATTCGGGTGAGTCAAATTCCAGCCTGAGTTTTGATGTGGTAACCTCTTGGAAAGTTGTCGCGTTATACTTGTTGCCTTCAACTCCGAGGCCGATAGGATCGACGACTGGTACGAAAGCATTGCCGTCCCAGTAGAGAAGTCGTGACGCCTTGGGCAGTCGCACCTGGACGGAGTCGTCGAGCCAGTAGACATTGATGCTGTCGATGTTTACTGGCTTGCTCCATTCGTATTGGACCCATTGGGTGCGTTTTTGAGTGCAGTTGTCGTAAGCACCGTAGCGCCGATCAGCGGAAGAGGCTGGTTTGAAGCCGTCATTGATGGCGTTGAGCGTCGCGTGCGCGGAGACAAATGATGTTGAGGGCTTTGCAGCCAATGCGACATTGAGGCGGCGCAGGGTTGCGGTGTCCAAATGTGCTACAGATGAGGTGTCGGGTGCGGCCCCGATCCATTGTCCCTTCCAGTCACTTTGCTTGAGGAGGCCCATTTCGAAGCTGCACGGCTCGCTCCACGTCGACGGCTGGCCTTGCTTGTCCCAGACGCGGACCTTCCACCAGCATGTTTGGCGACTGGTAAGTGGCTTTCCCCGGTATTCGATATTTACCGAGCGGTCGGATTTTACCTTTGCGCTGTCCCACATGTCTGCGACGTTCTTTGCGAGTAGTCCCTCGGTGGTTGCGACCAGCACTCGATACGCCGACTGGACTTGCCCGCGTCTGCATGATTTGAGCACCCAGCTGAACCGCGGGTGAGCCACGTCGATTCCCAGCGGATTGACAGCATACTCGCAGGTGAGCCCAGCCGCCGTCATATCGCCGGTCTCCTGGGCAACCGCCAAGCTGCCACGCAAGGCAAGGAGGGGCAAGAGAAAGGTCAGGGAAGCCATGCTTTGTTTGAGGATGTTCATGTTATTGTTTCGTACTCCCAGAGTCTTATGCTCCGCAATAGTACTTTTTAAATGGAATGACTATTTCGGTAACGTTGCTTTTTTCAGGAACAACTGTTTGTGTGGGGACAAGATGTCCTCGCCACGTTAAGATCAATAGGGAAATGTGCGCTGTAAGGGAGGGGGGGCTTAGCGTTTGCGGGGGGGCTTGCGGGATTTTTTCCTTTTGGGTTTGCGTGGTTTTTTGGGTGATTGCGTTTTTTGGGATTTGGGGCGGGCTTTGGCTTTTCTGGGGTGTTTTTTGGGTTGCTTTGGTGTTTTGGTGGTGGTTTTTGGTTTGTCGGCGGGGACGAGGTCAAGGGCGCGGCCTGGGATGTTGACGGCGGCGATGCGGACGGTGATTTGTTGGCCTATGCGGTAGGGGCAGGTGTCGATGAAACGTTGGCGGCCGCGGCGGCCCGCATTGTGCTGGGGAAAAGCACGGCGGATGTCGTCGGCGCTGATGAGGCCTTCGGTGAGGAAGCGTTCGCAGCGGACGAAGACGCCGAAGTTGGTGACGGAGGTGACGACGGCTTTGGTTTCTTCGCCGATGCGGTTGGCGAGTAGTTGGAGCAGTTTGACGCGGGTGAGTTCGCGTTCGGCGTCGGTGGCGTTTTGCTCCATGGTGTTGCAGTGTTGGCCCAGTTCGGCGAGTTGGTCGGCGTCGGGGAAGTCGCGGGCGGTTTTTTTGGTGAGCCAGCCAGTAAGGTAGGCCTGGAGGAGGCGGTGGACAGTGAGGTCGGGGTAGCGTCGGATAGGGCTGGTGAAGTGGCAGTAGTGTCTGGAGGCGAGGGCGTAGTGGCCCATGGGGGCGGGGCTGTATTCGGCGCGTTGCATGGATTTGAGAACGGCGAGGTTGATGATGAATGATTCGGGTTTGCCGGCGACGCGGTTGAGCAGTTGCTGGAGGCCTTTGCGGTTGATGTCTTTGGGGACGGGGTAGCCGCAGATGTTGAGGACGCGGGCACTTTCACCGGAGGCCAGGGCGTCGGGCTCGGGGTGGATACGGCGGAGGAAGGGCACGTTGAGGCTGTCGAGGAGTCGGGCGGCGGCTTCGTTGGCTTCGAGCATGAACATTTCGATCATGGTGTGGGAGAAGGTGCGGCTTTCGGGGCGGGCGTCGATGACACGGCCTTTGTCGTCGTAGACGAGTTCGGGGTCGGGCAGGTCGAGGGTGAGCATGCCGTCCTTTAGACGGCGAGTCTGGAGGACGCGGGCGAGGGCTTCCATTTTGCGGACGAGTTGGACGAGAGGTCTGGGGAAGCCTGCGGTGTTGCCCTCGAGGATGAGGTCGACCTGGTCGTAGGTGAAGCGGCGGGAGGAGCGGATGAGGCTGTTGGCGAAGCGGGTGGAGACAACGTTGCCCTGGGGGTCGAGTCGGATGTAGGCGGATTTGACGTAGCGGTCCTGGTTTTCCTGGAGGGAGCAGATGCTGTTGCTGAGGACTTCGGGGAGCATGGGGACGACGTGTCGGGGGAGGTAGGCGCTGTTGGCGCGTTGTCGAGCTTCGTTATCGAGGTGGGAGTCTGGTTTGACAAAGGTGGCGACATCGGCAATGTGGACGCCAAGGAGGACGTGACCCTTGGGGAGACGTCGGAGGCTGATGGCGTCGTCGAAGTCGCGGGCGTCGGTGGGGTCGAT
>CAYNXW010000243.1:0-4540 GCA_964401265.1 uncultured Pirellulales bacterium
GCCGCCCGGCTGGTCGAGGCGGGGCTTTTCGCCGAGAACATGGGCCGAGCGCAGGATACAGACTTGTGGTTTCGCCTGGCATATCGTTCGCCGCGGATCGGGTACTGGCCCGAGCCTTTGGCGATATACCATCTGAGCACGCCGGCGAGCATTAGCAAAGTCCTGGGCGGGCGTGACCCGGAGGTGCTGGGCGATCTGATCGAACGGCACCTGCCACTGGCGCAGGAGAGCGGTTTCGGCCAGGCGTTTGGCGTCTGTGCGTCGCGGATGCTGCAAGTGCTCATGACGGCGCTGGCGCGTCAGACGCGGCGGGACGAACTGGGTGAGCTGCTCAGGAAATTTGCCGACTTGCTACCGTGGCGGTTTCGCACGGAGATGCGTTTGCGAGCGTCGTGGCCTCGCACAGCGTCGGTGGTGTTAGCCCTCACGGCAGCGGCCAAGAAAGTGCACCGGCAGCTGGGAGGTCGCCAGCGCAAGGGCCGCGGTACAGCGGCGGTTGAGACGGTTTCGGCCGAGGGCAAGGTGTCTTCGCAGGAGCAGCACGAATGACGGAGCGGGCGGAGAATGCAGAAATTCGTGTCAGTGTGATCGTGCCGGCCTACAACGCCGCAACCACGTTGGCACGTACGCTGGATAGCCTGATGGCCCAGACGCGCAAGGCCGACGAGATCATCCTGGTGGACGACGGCTCGACGGACGAAACCGCCGAGATTGCCAAACGCTACCCCGCGGTCCGGTGCCTCTCCCAGGCCAACACGGGCTTGCCCGGGGCACGCAATAGTGGCATCAAAGCGGCAAGGGGAAACTGGATCGCCTTTCTCGACGCCGATGATGAATGGCTACCGAGTAAGCTGGAACGGCAGGTCGAGCACTTGACACGTCATCCGGACCTGGCCTGGACGAGCGGCAACTTCTGTCGCTGCCTGAGCCAGGACGATCCGGGGGTGGTGGACATCGATCCGGCACGGGCGCGACAGGTCTTAGGCGGGCGCGAGTATCATGAGAGCTACTTCGGGGCATACCTGCAACACGTCAACGGCTGTGTGGACACGATGCTCATTCGGCGGGACGTCTTCGACGAGGTGGGGCTCTTCAATCTGCAACAGAAGCGGACCGAGGACATGGAGCTGTGGTTTCGCATCGCATATCGGCACGAGCGAATCGGGTATTTGGCGGAGCCTTTGGCGCGGTATTACGTGGACCAGCAAGAGAGTCTGTTGCGACGGCCGGCAGAGCTCGAGTATGTGTGCCTGTTGATCGACCGTCACCTGGTGCTGGCGGAGGAGCATGGCCAATTGGAGGCGTTTGGGCCCTGTGCCGTGGGAATGATAGGCTATTGGATCGACCGACTGCTGCACGAGGGGCGTGGTAGTGATATTCGCGCGCTATTGCGACGGTATAAGCGACTGTTTACGCCCTATTTTCGCGTGACGACATTCTTGAGCAGTCTTATGCCTCGCCAGGCAGGCGCCTATCAGGACTGGAAACGTCGGCGAAAGGCACAACAGGTAACAGGCCGTGCTTAAGGTCGGTACGCAAAACTGTCATCCTGACCTTAGCGTCAGTGTTTGTGGCGGCGGAGGGAGAATCGCTTTTTGGGGACACGCTCGTGCAGGCCACAGTTGGGACAACGGACGGCCTGGCCGGCGAGTGAGGCAGAGGCCGAGAGGGGGTGTTTACACTTGGTGCAGACAAACGCGATAGCGGCACCGGCGTCGGGGGCTGCTTCCTCCGCAGCATTGGACCCAAGCGACACGGAAGAAGCGGTAGTGCTTTGGGGCGGCCCGGCAGCGGCTTGATCGGTGTTGGCAGCTGGTGGCCCGACAGAAGCGGACGGGTCGTCGGTGAAAATGGAGGGCTGGGCGTTGGGATCGAAAAAGCGTTTGCCGCAGGCGCTGCAGCGCATGGCGCGGGCGGGGACGGGTTCGAGACAGTTGGGACAGACCCCCATGGCGGACCGTCCAGCGGCGGAATCATCCGGGCCATTGGGAGCAACAACGGCACGCGGGACAATCACACGGTGTTTGCAGGCGGTGCATTCGATGCGCTGGCCACGTTGTGCTTCGTCGGCCTGAAGGGCCTGGCCACAATACGTACAGGCAAAATCGACCATGGTACAAACCTCGCTGGATAAGAGAAAGCTGCCGCGGGGTCAGTCCAGATGCAAAACTGCAGCGAAAGCGCGGACCAGAAGGTCCACCTCACGTGATAGTATAATATGTAGTCGGTTTTAAGGGAAGGTAAATGTCACGACCATCAGCCGCGGAAGTAGAGATAGACGGCCAGGATGATGGCCAGGACGATGCCGGTGTGTATCACGTCGGTCTTGTTCCAACTGGCACGACTGGCGGCGCGGTCGGAGGCGGTAGCGGTGGCGTAGGTGAGGCCCTCGATTTTTTCCGGTGCGGGCGGGCGGGTGAACAGACTGACCAGGACGATCAGGATGACAATGACAACGAAGATGAGCACCGAGACATAGAGAAAGTTCATGGCGGCGAACTGGTAGAGAACAGGGACACCCACCAAGTGATCCTTGGCGAGTTCAGCGGCCAGTCGGCCCATGCCCAGCAGGAAGCCGACGATCAGACCGGTAAGGCAGCCGGCGGCGTTAATCCGTTTGGCGAAGAGGCCCAGAAGAAAGACCGCGGCAATGGGCGGAGCGATGTAGGCCTGGACGCTCTGGAGGTACTGGTAGAGGCCGACGGAGATGTATTTCATGAAGGGAATCCAGAGGATGCCCAGCAGGACGACCACGCCGGTGGCGATACGGCCGACGGTGACAAGGTGGCGTTGGGAGGCGTTGGGGCGTATTTTTTCGTAAATGTCGACGGTGAAAAGGGTGGAGCAGGAGTTAAAGACCGACGAAAGCGAGCTCATCAGGGCGGCGAGCAGCCCGGCCACGACAACACCGCGAAGACCCGCAGGCAGCAGGGAGCGCACCAGGGTCGGAAACGCCTGGTCGCCGGCGGGCAGATCCAGCTTGCCCGACTGGGCCAGGGCGTAGGCCATCATGCCGGGGATGATAAAGATGAACACAGGGGTAAGTTTGAGGTAAGAAGCGAAGATGCAGCCTCGGCGGGCCTGCGTCTCGTCGCGGGCTGAGAGGGTGCGCTGGACGATGTACTGGTCGGTGCACCAGTACCACAAGCCCACGATCGGGGCACAGAATAGCATGCCGGGCCAGGGGAAATCGGGGTCGTTGTAGGGTTTCCACAGGTTGAAGTATTCGGAGCCGCAGATGGAGCGGAAGTTGTCCCAACCGCCCAGTTTGCTCAGACCGATAATGGCCACGACCGCGGAGCCGACAATAAGAACGACCGCCTGAATGGCATCGGTATAGACGACCGTGCGCAGCCCGCCCAGGACAGTGTAGAGGCCCGTCAGTACGACGATGCCTAGGGCACCGAGCCAAAAATTGTCCAGACCCGCCACGAGCGGCTCGGGAAAAAGGGCTTTGAAGACAATGCCCGCCGCGAACAGGGCCACCGAGACCTTAGTGAAAACGTAGGCGATCAGCGAGATAAGCGAAAGCACCCAGCGTGAGGCGGGGCTGTAGCGTTTCTCCAGGAATTCGGGCATAGTAAAGACGCCGCTGCGGGCGTAGAAGGGCACAAAGACCCAGCCAAGCACCAGCAACAGCCAGGCGTGCAGTTCGTAATGGGCCATGGCGACCCCGCTGGTAGCGCCCGAGCCGGCCAGGCCCACGACGTGCTCGGAACCGACGTTGGAAGCAAAGAGCGAGCCGCCAATGACGAACCAGCCCATGTGACGACCCGCCAGGAAGTAATCGGCCGTGTCTCGCTGCTTCTGGGCGATGGCCCAGACGACCACGACGAGCAGAATGGCGAAATATGCGGCGATACCGATCCAGTCCCAGGCGACAAAGGGGCTGCTTTGGGCCAGCAAAGTGAAGAACATCAGGCCAACCTCCAGGTGCATAAGTTGAGTTGCGACAATAGACCGGCCGGCTCGTGCCGGGCCAATAGACACTGCCGCCCAGCACAGAGACCTCATGGGACGGTCGTTACGGGCATGACCATAACAGCTCGGTACGGGCCAGGCAAGGCGCAATCGAACCTTGTAGCGGCTCTGAATTGCCCATTAGACCGTGCTCCTGTCGGGTTCGTCTGCGCCGCCGGTCGACCGCAACAAGTGTTTTTACCAGCGACAACAAAATGCAAACCTTTATCAGAGAAGAGTTTACAACACGAGCGACCATGTTGCGGATTTTGCGCTTGATATATCGAGCCCAAAGACAATAATACGGGACTTTGAAGAATAACTCTAACTAACAGAGGTACTTGCAGTGTACGCGATTATCGAAGACGGTGGCAAGCAGTATAAGGTTGAGCCCGGCAAGAACGTGTGCGTCGAGGTTCGTGAGCTGTCCGAAGGGCAGGAGACGCTGGAGTTTGATCGGGTGCTCTTCTACCGCGACGACGAGACGACGCTGGTGGGCCAGCCCGTGGTGGCCGGTGCCAAGGTAACCGGCAAGATCAGCGGCTCGGCGGCAGGGCCCAAGCTCTACCCGCTTCACTTC
>CAYNXW010000244.1:0-4514 GCA_964401265.1 uncultured Pirellulales bacterium
ATGCAGGAGTTTTCTATAACCATAAACCAAACCTGATATTCTTCGCGAAGGGCAAGTATCATAATTATCGTTAATGGCCTCCGGATTGCCGGCGTCACGACATATCTCTTCGAGCTTCCCTGACAGTTGTCCCACTGAGCAGCGGGCAAGGCACGCAACACGTTCCGCCAAAATCCCAACATCGGAGAACAGCAGAGCTTCGAACTCGTGAACTTGCACATAAGGAATGAACTGACGGCGGTCGAAATCATGCCCCACGACCGCAGCCAAGTCATCCAGGATCGCGTTCTCCACACAAGACCCTTTCTGCTCCCATGACAAACCAGCCGCCTCTTGCCGTCCTGGCCAGTCAAAGGGCAAACCGTAGAAGTCGAACATAGTGGTGACGTAACGTTTTTCTTTGAGCGTTCGAATAACGTCTCTACGCGCAGTCTCCCATTTTCTAACACCGCCATGCCCCCTGGCCTTGCCAGACAACCTTGAGTAGATTGTGACGCCTCGCCCAGCCAGGTGCGCCGCCAGTTGATTGCGAATAAAAACCTGCTCCGTCTGTCCTTCGACGATAGCGATGATCTCAGGCATTTTCCGGTCCCCCCTGGACCACATTCTTCTGCCAGAGTTCGCCAATCGTATAGTCTGCAAGCCAATCGCGCAATTCCTCCTTATCCAAACGCTGGAAGATTGATCGGCCTTCAAGACGATTGACGACGACGACGTCTTTCGGCTTGAAACAATCGAGCAGTAATGGGGATTGCGTCGAGACGATGACTTGCCTACGTTCCGCAGCCGACTGAATCAACTCCGCCAACATTGAGATGGCAAAGGGGTGCAACCCCAACTCCGGCTCGTCGATAACAATTGTCGCCGGCGGGAAAGGCTGCGACAAAGCTGTCGCCAGGCAGATAAACCGTATCGTCCCATCGGACAACTGGCTCGGCTGGAAAGGAAAATCGCTGCCTTTCTGTCGCCACTCTAGTCGTACCTGTTCCAGTTCACCATTCTTCTCAGGCTCTAAAAAGAATTCATCCAGAAACGGCGCCACCAGCCGAACGGCGTCGCGGATTTGAGTGTAAGTCTCCTCGTGCCTCTTTCGCAGGTGCAGTAAAAATGCGGCTATGTTGCTTCCATCATGCCGCAGTGCCCCTCGATCCCGCACAGATTGATCCCGCCGCATCGGCGCTGCCATGCTCGTATCGTGAAAATGATAGACGACCCAACTAACCAGCGATTCGTGGACATAATACTCGACGCCGTGCCTTGCCCCCAACCTGCCCCCCTCATTCTTAAGATCACATATAGCTGATTCAAGCTTCCCGCGACCGATGATGGACCACGTACCAGCCCCCATACCCCCTGTATACAGTGTCTCCTCCTGCCCGACAATTAATCCGCTATCCGCGGCAGGTTCCAACGTGAAGCGATACTGATTCTCCCCAAAAACCAAGTGGGCCCAGACTTCACGCGTATACTTGGGGCCAAGGAAGAAGAGCCTATCGGCCCCGCCCTGTTGGTTAACGAACTTCTGCAGTGCTTCGTCCGCCAAGGCGCGTAGCATACGAAAGAAGTCCACGAAATTGCTCTTGCCCGCCCCGTTGGCCCCGATCAGCACGGTCAACTTGCCCAGCTCAAAATCGTCCAAGGCTTCAATGGATTTGAAACCGCGTAACGTCAGCTTTTGCAAAGCTTCACCCATACCAACTTATCCTCCAGAGGCCGTCCAAATCGGCTGCAATGATAGCAAGCGACCTCTATCCGGGCAAGACAAACGACGATTCCCGTCCTCAGCGCTGACACAATGCAACGGTGCCGCTAGAGCAATCCCATGGTTTCGGGAAGATCGCAGATGATGTTCATGTTCTGGACGGCCTGGCCCGAGGCACCCTTAATGAGGTTGTCGATGGTGGCGAAGACGACGATCTTGCCGCGGGCCGTCGTGGCGTACAGATCGCAGAAGTTGGAGCCGGCGATGTCCTTGACGCGTGGCGGCCTGGTCAGGCAGCGGACAAAGGGCTCGTCCTTGTAGAAGTCGGCGTAGAGGTCAGCCAGTCGCTCCGGGGTGGTCTCCTGCGTGGGGCGGCAGTAGATGGTCTCGGCGATGCCGCGGTCGTAGCAGGCGACGTGTGGCTGAAAGAGGACGTTGGCCGGCGCCTGCGAGAAATCGCCGAGGATCTGCTCGATCTCCGGCTGGTGGCGATGGGTGCCCACCGCGTAGGCAAAGAGGTTTTCGTTCATTTCAGGAAAATGAAACGCCAGGGCGGCCTTGCGTCCGGCCCCGGTGGAGCCGGAGACGGCGTTGACAATAATGTCCTCAGAGGCAATAAGCCCTTCACGCAGCAGCGGGGCCACGGCCAGGGCGGCGGCGGTCGGATAGCAGCCGGGATTGGCCACCAGTTGGGCCCCGACGACCTTGTCGCGGAACAGTTCCGGCAGGCCAAAGGCGGCGCGCGGAATGTTGTCCTTGTCGGTGTGTTCAACCCCGTAGACTGCCTCATAAACGGCAACGTCATGCATGCGGTAGTCGGCTCTGAAATCAACGACCTTAAGGCCGGCATCGAGCAATTTGGGTACAAAACCCATGGATGCGCGGTGGGGTAGACAGCACAAGGCGACGTCGGCTTTCTTGGCGAGCTTGTCGAGGTCGATCGGCTCGATGGGCACGTCGAGGCGTCCCTGGAGGGCGGGAAAGACGTCCGTAAGGGGGCCGCACTCTTGGGCCAGGGCGGTAAGATAGGTGACCTGCGTCTGCTCATGCCGCAGCAGGATGTTGATGGCGTCGAGAGCCGTGTACCCTGTGGCGCCGATGATTGCTACTCTGATCATTTGGTGGTTCCTGGTGTGCTGTATAGGTGTTCTACGCGGCGGGCCCCCAAGCCAGTGCGTCAGGCCCCGTCACGCGCCGAGCCCAGGTCGCAAGGGCCTGGTGCGTGGTGTCACGCCTCGGCAGTCTGTAACAAAAAAAAAGGCTCCTGACCTTTCGGCACCAGGAGCCTATCCTCATTTGTCAGGTAAACCCGGTTACCGTTTGGAGAACTGGAAGCTACGGCGGGCGCCACGTTGGCCGTACTTCTTACGTTCAACCTGTCGGCTGTCACGGGTAAGGAAGCCTCTTTCGCGGACGGTCGCAAAGGTGGTGGGGTCGGCTTGGATCAGCGCGCGGGCGATGCCGAGCACGCAGGCACCGGCCTGTCCGGTGAGTCCGCCGCCGGCGACGTTGATCCAGATGTCGAAGCGGGAGCCGCTATCGGTGGCTTCGAGGGGGGCCCGTACGTCGTTACGATCCCTGAGGTTAGGGAAGTAATTGTCGAGTTCGCGGCCGTTGACACTGATTTTGCCACTGCCGGGCCGCAATCGGACGCGTGCCACGGCGGCTTTGCGCCGGCCGGTGCCCCAGCAGTATTCTTTGGGGCCGAGGTCGGCAGCGGTGGGCTTGCCGGGTTTCACGGTCGGCTGGACGGTTTGGGTGACGGCCTGGGCCGTTTGGGCGTCGATAAGCGGAGATCCTTGTGCCTGCTCTTCTACCACGCGATATTCCCTGTTCAAAAGACTTAAGTTACGTCTAATCCAACGGTTGAGGCTGTTGTGCGGCGTGAGGATGCTCGCTGCCTCGGTATACTTTTAATTTGGTGAGCATTTGTCGGCCCAGTTTGCTCTTGGGCAACATGCGTCTGACGGCTTCTTCGATGACCTTTTCGGGTTTTTTCTCAAACATCTCTTCGAAAGAGACGACCTTACGGCCACCCATATGGTAGGTGTAGTAGTCGTATTCTTTCTGTTGCCGCTTGCGGCCGGTGAGTTTGATCTTCTCACAGTTGGTAACGATGACGAAGTCGCCGGTATCGACATGGGGGGTGTAGTCGGGGCGATGCTTGCCCATGAGGACCGTGGCAATTCTAGTGGCCATTCGGCCCAGGATTTGGTCTTCGGCATCGGCCAGGAACCACGATTGGGATACGTTGCCTTTTTTCGCCAGCGTTGTTTTCTGCTGTATCATTGCCATGAGGAAACCACCGTTTTCAAGTTTCACTTCGGGGCCCGTTGCACATTACGAGCATTGTCCCTGCCCGCATTTACAGCGGGAAACAGGGTATTATAGGGGTAGAGGGCTGGCTGTCAACGGTTTTTCGGGGGGAGTTTCGTATGTTTTGGCGGGAGAGGCTGGCAGGCACCCTGTCGGAGGCGGTGCTGCGCGGGCTGGGGAGAGGTGGGCCTCTGGACCCCTTAACAGGGGTGCTGACCGAAGTGCGTCGTGGTGATGTGGGTTTTTGGGCGAAAAATGGGGGTTCGGGCGTAAAGCTGTCGGCAGCCTTGCAGAAAAATATGGTAAGCTGGGTAAGTTATGCGGGTTGTAGCGTACGCGGTTTGGTCAGCGACGGTCAAAAAGGGGGAAGAAATTGCGTCAAACTGAACCATTTTGGGGTCAAAGTGAGGCGTTTTTTGGGCAAAATGAAGCGTTTTGGGGCGTTTTTGAAGGGTGATTTTCAGGAACGCGCACGGCCCATCTTGCCCAGATTGCC
>CAYNXW010000245.1:0-4507 GCA_964401265.1 uncultured Pirellulales bacterium
TCAGGGGCGATACCCTCCTGACGCGAGCGAATCATGATGGGCGTGCCGTGCGTATCGTCCGCACAACAATAGACGCAGTCGTGGCCACGCATCTTCTGAAACCGCGACCAGATGTCCGTCTGGACGTACTCGACCAGGTGGCCGATATGTATCGAGCCGTTTGCGTAAGGCAACGCCGCCGTCACCAGTATCCGTCTTGCCATCAATTATCCCTTGGGTAAAACCCACCGGCGCCTCGCGCCTGCCTTGAGTATAAAACCAGCCATCCGCCGTAGGCGAATACACAATCTATCATTCCCGCCAAAACGGGAATCCAGTTCCCCTACCCGACCAGCCTCCTCAACCCTGCCCGCCCGGGGAGGGGCCAGGCCCGGAACCATCACTCTTCTTACGCCGACGCCGACGCTTACGTTTCTTACGCGCCGGAGCCGCCTCGTCCGTCGCCGCCTCCTCCTGCGCGGGGCCGCTTGGCTTCGCTGAGGCACCGCGGGCAGGAGCGGCCGGCTTGACCGAAGCTGACCCCGCCTGATCCTGCTGGGGCTTCTGCCTGGTGTAACGCTCGAGAATCTCCTCGGCGCTCATGGCAATGACCCGACCCACTTCCAGGCGAATACGCACCAACTGCGTTAGGGGCTGCGTGTCGAGCACCTGCCCCAGACCGTGCTCGGTCTTGACCCATACGCCCAGCTTGGGCAGACGCTTGACCAATTCACTGTAAACAGCGTCTTCATAGCGCAGGCAACACTTGAGCCGCCCGCACCGACCCGATATCTTGCTAGGATCAAGCGTCGCCTTCTGAACCTTGGCCATCCGCATATTGACCGGCTGCAACACCTTCAAGAAATTCTTGCAGCAGCACTCCCGGCCGCACGTCTCGAAATCCGCCACCAGACGCGCCTCGTCCCGGGCGCCGATCTGACGCATCTCGATCCGCGTCTGATACTGCTGCGCTAACTCCCGCACCAGCCGACGAAAATCAACCCGCGCCTCCGCCGTAAAATAATAGATGATGCGATCGCCGCCAAAAAGATGCTCCGCCGTCACCAGCCGCATCGGCAGCTTGTGCTTGGCAATCAACTCCTCGCAGTAATGCAACTTCTCCTGGCTGGACGTATCCAGATGCCGCTGCTCATTGAGGTCTTGCTCCGTGGCGAATCGAACGAAACGCCCCTCACGACTCAGCGGATAATTCGAGCCGCCTTTCCGAGTGTACTCGTTGATCCGTTCCCGACTGATCGAACAGGTGCCCCGCTGGTGACAGAAGGGCGAGACAATCTCGCCCAGTTCCAAACCACGCTCCGTGTGCACCACAACATGCCGCGCCGTGGGCGCAATCTCACGCTCGTGATGCTGAAACTGGCCCAGCATGCCCATCTTGCCGTAACGCACCAACATCGTACGCTGACGCTCGCGTGAGCCCCCACCTTTACCCTTGGCTGGCCGAGAGCTGTTCTTGCGGGGGGCCGAGCTCTTCTCCGCTGCTTCGTTCGGATTATCACTCATCGTTTTTACTCTATCGGTTCCAAGACACCAGGCCCCTGCGTACAGGAACCGTCCCGGCATTTTTGTTCTTGTATCAAGACATACGCTTACCTGCAACGTCGAGGCCAGGTAACGTCTCGGTCGCCCTCCGGCGGCGTCACCCGCTCGGAACACTATCTCCGCATGGTCGGCCCTGCAGGGCCCCCCGCCCGCCCAGTCGCGCAAAACCTTGTGTATTCTAACAGAAGCCCTTCGAAAATCAACGCGGCATTCACGTTGGCCCGTACCTGGCTGACGGCGCGGTGACTGGCCTGGATGGCGTCGGCGCAACCTTGTGCCGTCCAGCGTTGGGCCAGCATGGCCACCACCTCTTGCTGATCGTAGTCGGTGGGCATCGGGTCATCGCTGGAAAGGGCCTGGTCGGTCGGGCTTACGCCGCTCTGCGAGCTGGACAGATCAGGGCCCACCCCCGCGGTGAAACGTAAGGCCTGGCTGAATGCGTGGGCAAGTACCTCAAGCCAAAGCAGTTGGCCTCGCCGATCCGCGTCGCCGGGGGTCATTTCGGGGTGATCCTCAGCCAGTTGCTGGCCGTAGGCCTTGGCAGCAGCCAAAACCTCTTGGGCGAGCGACAGTGCCGAGGGGAAGCCGAGTTGGGCCAATTTGGCAAGAATGACTCTTTTTTGCTCAAAAACGCCCATTTTCGCCAGGGCCAGGGCGGTTTCAGGCCGGCCGCCGACAAAGTCCGATAAGTAGGCGGCAGCAGACGCTTCTGCGCCCGCTTGTCGCAGGGTGCTATAGACGAATGCCTTGGGCAGGGGGCTCATGCGTATGGCTTGGCAGCGGCTTCGGACGGTGGGCAGGAGCATGTCGGGTGCGGCGGTGAGCAGGATGAGGAAGGTCTGGGCGGGGGGTTCTTCGAGGGTTTTGAGCAGGGCGTTTTGCGAGGCCCGGTTCATCGTTTCGGCCTGTTCTATGACGAAGATGCGGGCACGGCCGTGGGCGGGGCAGCTGGCGGCTGGCGTGATGACGAAGTCGCGGATGACGTCGATGGGCAGTTCGACGAGCTGTCGGTTTCGGCCGGCGCTGGAGTAGCGGCCCAGCTGGCGGTTGATGATGTGCAGGTCGGGGTGGGTGGCGGCGTCGACGAGATGGCATTCGTCGCAAGTGCCGCAGCTATCGGTAATTACGGCCTCGGCGGGCGGGTTGGCATCGTCTGTGGCGTGGGCCGGATGGTCCGATAACGCTTGTGCTGATGAGTGATTGGTCCAGTCGGCCAGGGCGGGTCGACCGGCAGGCCAGGGGCGTTGGACGGGTGAGGCGCAGAGTTGGAGCCTGGCCCATTGGCGGGCGACCAGGCCTTTGCCGATGCCTTCGGGGCCGTGGAAGATGAAGCCGTGGGGGGTGCGATGGGCTCGGCGGGCACGTTCAAGCCTGAGGATGGCGTTATCTTGTCCGGTGATGTCAAGCAGTGACATAGTGTTGGAGGGCCTCATACACTCGCCGGTGGACGTCGTCAACGGAGCCGGCGCCGTCGATGACGGAGAAGTCGTCGCGGGTCTGGGCCAGGTGCAAAAAGGCCTGGCGGACACGTTGGTGGTAATCGGCGGGACGTTGTTCGATACGGTCGAGTGGTTTGGAAGTGTTTGTTTTGTCAGGGCTTACGTCGCTGGGGGCGGGGGCAGCGGCGCGTTGGGCAGCACGTTGGAGACCGACGTCGCTGGGCAGGTCGATGATCAGGGTAAGGTCGGGCCAGGTACGCTCCAGGGCGGCGTCGGCGAGCTGGAGGACGTAATCGGGGCCTATCTTGCCGGCGACGGCCTGGTAGGCATAGGTGCTCGAGACCCAGCGGTCACAGAGGACGCAGCAGCCTTGGGCGAGGGCAGGTTTGATGGCTTGTTCGTAGAGCTGGGCCCGGCTGGCCATGTAGAGCAGGGCCTCGCAGCGGACGCTCATTTCGTTGTTTTGATGGTCGAGCAGGATGGAGCGGATTTGCTCGCCGATGGGGGTGGCGCCAGGGTCGCGCACGAGGAGGGTGTCGAGGCCCTTCTGGCGGAGGTCGTCCTGGAGCAGGCGGGCCTGCGTGGATTTTCCGGCGCCGTCGGGCCCGTCGAGGACGAGGAAACGGCCTGTAAGTCGTTGCCAATTCATGGGCTGATGATAGGGGGCCCGGGCAGGGGTGTCAACGGCGGGCGTGAGAGGGGCAATTATGAGTTATGAATGAAGATGAGAGAAGAGAAGATGTTGAAGGTGGAAGGTTGAAGGTTGGAGGTTGGAGGTTGAAGGTGGAAGCGGAGGCATGGGCTGGGAGATGGGCGACCCTTCGGGCCCTTAGCAGGGCTGCTGACGGAAGTGCGCACAAGGGGGGGGGCGGTTTTTTTGGCGAAGAACGGGGCTTCGTGCGCAATGTTGGTTGAGAAAGTGAAAAATGTTGTGTTAATATAGGTAATATGTAACGGTTGTAGCGTGCGCAATTTGGTCAGCGGCCTTCACATAAATGAAAAAAGGTGACATAAACTCGCGCGGTTTTAAACAAAACCGACACTCTTTTGCCGAAAATGGGTCGTTTTGAAGCGAAAAATGGGGGTAAAAAACAGGCCTTGCTAAAAGTGCGCTCATATACAGATTGCCCAGATTACCTATATTTTGCAGGGAAGAAGAAGGCACAAAGGGACACAGGCACAGGGGCATAGAGGGGAGGTGTCGCCTGCGGCGAGGGCTGGAAAGGACTCACTACGGAGACGCAGGTCACGCAGAAAAGAGACTATCTTTCTGACGGGATTGACATGATTGGAGAAGAGTCAGGATAGAAGAAGGGGCCTAGCCGTCATGGTAGTCAGGCGCCATGAAACGAAGCGGGTAAGGGGGCACTTTTTGGTGTGCAGAATGCAGAAGAGCACGCTGAAGCGTGAACTCTTACGGAGGAGGGTGGTTGGAGGAATCCGGCGATTTTACATCGGGGGCTGAGGTGCGGGGGCACGGGGTGGGCGGACGGTTGAGATTGCCACGTCGGCGGGTCGCAGCGGTT
>CAYNXW010000246.1:0-4499 GCA_964401265.1 uncultured Pirellulales bacterium
CTCTTGTTACACAAACATCAGCTACCCCTCCCTCCTCAAAGCGTCTGGCTATTACACTGGCTTTATCGGCAAGTTTGGCATCGAACGCGGCAGAGGCGTCGTGGAACTCGAAAACCGCGACGAAACCCTCGACAACATGTTTGACCACTTTGACAATTTTGAACACTGGGGCAAATTCAAAGGATCGCCAAAGGGCTATTTTGTCAACCAACCCGACGGCACAAAAAGACACTTGACCGAAATCACCGGCGACAAAGTAGTCAATTTCCTCAACGACCGCAACCCACATCAGCCATGGTGCCTCTCCGTCAGCTTCAATGCCATACACGCTCAGGATGATGACCCGCAGCAATACTTCTGGCCCCAAAACGTTGACCACCTCTACAAGGACGTCACCATTCCACCACCGGTCAATGCAGAGACCGCCTTCTTCGAGGCTCTACCCAAATTCCTGCAACAGTCCGAGAGCCGCAAACGCTGGCACTGGCGTTTCGACACCCCCGAAAAATACCAGCGAATGATGAAGGGCGCCTATCGCATGATCAGCGGCGTGGACATGACCATCGGAAGAATCAGGAACCAACTCGACCAGCTCGGCCTAGCCGAAAATACCATTATCATCTTGGCCAGCGATAACGGAATGTTCTTCGGCGAGCGAGGATTAAGCGACTGCTGGCTCCTGAATGAAGAATCCATTCGTATACCGCTGATTATCTATGACCCTCGCGCAAAGAAAAACTTACAAGGAAACACCTGTGACCAACTCGCCCTGAACGTCGACCTGTCACCCACCATACTCGACTGCGCAGGTGTCACGCCGCCCGTACAAATCCAAGGCACAAGCCTGATTCCCCTGACAACCGGCAACACGCCCGGCTGGCGAACAGACTTCTTGTGCGAACACTTGTTCAAACACCCCAAAATACCCAAGAGTGAGGGCGTACGCACCCAACACTTCAAATACATACGCTACTTCGAACAAACACCAGTCTATGAAGAACTCTACGACCTCAAAAACGATACCCACGAGTCACATAACCTTGCCAATAACCTTGACTACGCGAAACAACTACAAAAACTGCGCAAAAGGTGCGACCAACTACGCAAACTTTACAGTAATGCTTATCAGCCCCTCCGGTAAATGATTGTAAAACAGGATCTACACTTACTAGAAAGAAAGAGTAAATGAAGACAAATACTAAAGGCACGATAGTTACAGCGTTGTTGGCTTTGATGTGCAGCCTCTGTTCGGCCGAGGTTGTCTTTGAAGAAAACTTTGAATCGGCCGATGACTACCAACGCAGGTGGCACGTAGCAACAGGCTTTTCCGCAACACAGTGGACACTTGGAGGGTGGTCACTGGTCGAGTCCGAGATCCACGGTCGCAAAACAAGGGTCCTGGACGTCAAAGGTGGCTTCGAAGGCCTCAGTGCCCAAACGGGCCTCGGCGACTTCGACTATGAAGCCGATTTTCGCATCGTCAACGAAGGCGGCGGATTCCTCTTTCGCGCCCAAAACAACGACAATCTCTATATGCTCTGGTTCGGCGGCGACGGTTCCCTCTATGCCCACACCAAAAAACAGGGAAAATATCAGACCACAAACGGCAAGCCCTACGTCAAACTGCCCCTCGCAAGCCCCCTCACCCCAGGCAAATGGTGCCACCTGAAGTTCGAGGTGCGCGACAACACATTCAAGTGTTACATCGGCGATCGTCCCGACCGCGTCGAACTGGCCGCTCAGTGGGAAGGAAAACAGCCGTATCGTGGCGGACGCTTCGGCTTCTGCTGTGTAGACGATGAGCACGTTCAGCTGGACAATATTCGCATCTCCACCAACGAGCCCGTCCAGCCCGAACTCGCCATCGAGCCGCCCGCCCTGCCGCGGATGATCGTCACCGGCCAGCCCTTCGACGTCAACGTCCACGTCCGAAATACCGGCTGGAAGCAGGCGGCGAATCTACGGGCCACCCTCTCTCTGCCGCCAAGCCTGGAACTCTTGCAAGGCAGTCAGACGCAAACCTGTCCGACCTTGGAATACGGCGCCGTCGGTAACCTTGTTTGGACCGTCAAGCCAACCAAGACCACCGCCGCCCGGATGCAGATCGACGTGACTTGCGACGGCCTACCAACCTCCGAAACGATACCCGTCGAATGTGTGGTCAAACCAGCCTTGCCAGCTGTATCGACCCAGCCGGCCAAACATGCTGCTGCGCGAATCGACGCTCACGGCAACGTCATTCTCGAAAACCAGAATCTACGCATGGTCTTCCTGAAGAATCCACAAGGCTACAACGCTGCCCTGCTTTCCGCTTACAAAGGAAATCAGCAGTGGCGCCAGATGGCCATCAGTCAGCCCATCGGACATGTTGCCTATCGCACCAGCGCCGGCTTGAATGTCGAATCCGATATTGTCCCCACCACCAGCGAAATCCTCGATGACGGCGGACCTCTCGCCCAGGTGCGCTTCGCAGCCGAAAAAATCGATGAGGATGGGGCCTGGTGGAATTTCGTCTATACCTTCCAGATCGAGTCAGGAAAAGACACTATTCGAGTCCACTATCAAACCTGGTGCAACAAAGACCGACCATTATTGTACTTTCAGGGCCCCAACCTGTATGCCGGAGACGGCAGCTTTGGCGCGCGTAAGCACTTGGCCCTCTTTCCAGGACTGGAATACCTCGAATCGCACGAACAGTCGTCCTCCGAACGGGACATGGATCAACCCTATGCCAATCGCTATGCCCCCCATCCCTACAGAATCACCATACCCTTCATGGCCGTCGAGGCCGACAACGACCTGGTCGGCCTGATATGGGATCCTCTCCAGAAATGGGATGGTGAACATCTTGTCCCCTCGGCGAGATTTGCCTCGCCCAACTTCAAGGAACACCACGACAACCACCTGATGGGCCTGTTCCTGCCTTCGATATCAGAGTTTGTCCCCGAAAACGCCGACCGTGCCGCCAACCCTTATCCGCTCAAGGCGAATAAGAAGATTGCGATTGAGGCCCATATCGTGGCCGAGACTTCCGCCCAACTGCTTGATATGATTGATCACTACTTCGCAGCCTACGGCATGCCCGAAAAAATCGACATGCCCATCACGTATGACGAAGCCTTGGAATGGGGAAGAATCGGGTATATGGAATCCGTGTATGACGAAGAAGCCCGGGGTATCAAACTTGGCGAATGGCCCGGATCTCCTGCCTATCCGGCACCCGGAGCCATCGCCATCTTGTGGCGACTCTCCCTCGACGTTCAGGACCCCGCACGAAAGAAATTGATCCGAGACCGCATCGAACTGATGGTCGAAAGGGCCCTGGAACGCGAAGGTGTCAAAGGCCTCACCGACTGGCTCGACGGCCGCGGGGTCCCCTATAGCACCGAATTCCCCGCCGCCTGTGCCGTCCGAAGCCACCTGTTGCCCTTCTACATCGGACATCTCGAAGGTGCCCTCGCAGCCTGGAAAGAACGCGTCTATCACGAGCTGATCGACAAACAACGCGACGACGGCAGTTGGGAATACCTCGGCGACATGAGGACCACCGTCAAACAGGGCGATGACATCGTCAACGGAACCATGGTGGAACTAACCGGCGGCGTGCTCAAGTATGCCCGTATCACCGGTGACGAGCGGGCCCTCAAGGCAGGCATGAAGGCTTTGGAGTATATGGAACGATTCATCGTGCCTCGCGGATTGAATACCTGGGAAGTTGCCAAATACACCCCGGATATACAGGCCGCAGGTTTGGCTCTGTGGTGCTATCTGGAAGCGTATCAGATTACCGGTGAAAAACGCTTTCTTGAACAGGCCAAGTATTGGGCGAAAACCGGCGTGCCATTTGTCTATTTGTGGGAAGCACCGGACCGCCCGGTCATGCAGTATGGCACGATCCCCGTCTTCGGCACCACCTATCGTCGCCTGGTCAACTGGATGGGCCAGCCGGTGCAGTGGTGCGGCTTCCCCCACGGATACTGGATGCTAAAGCTCGCCGAATACGACCGCAGCTTCCCGTGGCGCGCCATCGGCCAAGGACAGCTGGACAGCTGCATTGAGCAAATGCTGATGGTCCGGGACTCAAAACCAGGAATGTATCTGGACGCGCTAAGTCTCGTCGGAAAATACCACGTCGGAGGCGCCGGCTTTGAACCGGAACTCTATATGAAAGGCATTTTTCTTCTGGGAGGCCAGGGGGTCGAGGTGGACACCAAAGTCCTGCACGAAAGCAGCAAACGCATCCATGTCAGCACCGGCGCCGTCCTGAACTCCGCCAAACTTGCCGACGGCGGCCAAAGCCTCACCTTTGAGTTGGAGTACCCTGCCGGTGAAATCAGCTATGCCACCGTTGCCGGTATGAGTAGTGATCTCAAGGTCAAAAAAGACGGCCGCATTCTGAACCGGACCAATGACCTCGAAGCCGCCAACGAAGGCTGGAAAGTGAACGCTGACGGCCTGCTCCTGCTGAAAATCAAGCAGGAAAAACCTGCTATACCGCC
>CAYNXW010000247.1:0-4462 GCA_964401265.1 uncultured Pirellulales bacterium
TAATACATTAAATAAGTCTTTTAATTTTTGGAATTCTTAATCTGATTATTTTATATTTTCCAATAAATTTTCTATGCTCAAATAATCTTTTTCAGCCTTACTTTTTCTCTTACTGTTAATTATAATTTTCTGAAATAGGTATGCTTGAGGAGTAGGTACAATTATTTTAATATCTTCAACTTCAATAACATCGATATTATCAATTAACATATTAGTATTTCTTAATCCTTCTGCTTTAATTCCAAAGGATGGAACCTCATATGGTTCAGATTGCCCGCTTCCCATTTCTCTAACCAGGAATTCTAATTCTAAATCTTTTCCCTTATAAAATTTATATATGCCACTAATATAATCAATTGAAGTTTCAAATCCTTCTTTCTCTAATACGTCTACTATATTAATTACTTCTCTGGGTTTATTGATATTTCTTATTAAAAAATCAATGTCTCTTGTCTTTAAATTAGCTTCAAAATTTTTTAAATAACCAGATTTCTCGTAAATATATTCAGCCCAGCTGCCAATCAAAACAACATGTTCAAGAATATTATTATTTTCTAATATTTTAATTGTTTCCCAAAATATTTTCTTTATATCATTCATATACTACTGCCTAAGATTTTAAGATCTTTTTTTATTTCTCGTAACAATTTTATATATTTCTTACGTTTCTTTATCTTTAATTCCAGTTCTTTCAGATTATTATCTTTATTTTTTAAATAATCTGTTTTTACCTTATTGCTTTCTCGGTAAACCAGATATGGATATTTCTTATTTCCCCTATTTTTAAATACAATATTTCCCTTTGGTAATTCGAGAATTTTATCCATATAAAATTTTTCCATTTTTAATAATCGTTCTTTTTCTTCTTTAAACATTTCTTTTAAAATTGCCATTTAACCAAGACCTCTTAATGTTATTAAATATTGCCCTACATATTCTAATATTTTACCAGATGTAGGGCAATATTTACAATTTTATAACTTGACCTACAACTTACTGTATTATACTGTTTTGTAGGGCAACATTAAATAAAAATTTACTAATTAAATTTCATTTGGAGATTAAATTTTTTACTTTCTGCAAATAACATATAATGCGGTTCGAGATTTTGTAACTTGGGGCTACCATACCATGCCTGTGCGAAAAGCCTCGGCTCTCCGGCGGCTCTCGGCTCTCCGCCAAACTCGGGGGCATTTCGTTCCCTAACAGCTTTTTATATTCTACAGAATCCAAACATCTTTTCAGTATTTCAATAGTTGGAAATTCGAAATAACAATTCTCTCAGGATTCCAATTTTTTGAAAAGGATGTAATTTCTCCTCCCCTTGCTAAATATTTACCCTTATATTTTTCAATAATTGGTTTGACCTTTTCTAATTATTCGATATATATCTTTATTTTTAATACTTATCTCAATCAAAAAATACACAGACACTTTTATACTCCTGATTAATACTAAATGGAAAATATTAATACAGTTTAATTATTATGAGGTTAGCAGCTTTTTAATTTAATTAGTTTTTTATTCGTAACCTATCCTGATTCTGACAGTAGTGGATGAGAATAGGGTAAAGAATAAGATCATTTCCAGAGCAGCCTATTCCTCATCATCCATCTGCTTCATCAATTCTTCTATCTTCTTCTTCTCCCACTGCTTGCCGGGGAACCTGGAAAATACAAAAACTCCCATGCCGTGGAAAAATACCCCGATGCCCCATCCTATAAGCGGCCAGTAGAACCACAGCGTGCCCGGGCTTGTGACCAGGTTTATGATAAGCAGTGCCACATTGACACATACATAGACTATAAGGTGGGAATAAAAGCCCTTTATCTCTTCCACCCTCTTTTTTGCTTTTTCGTACTTTTCATCAGCCACTTTTTTCTCCCTTTCCGGTAGTTTATTATAATATTATTATCATTGTTTAAACTATACAAATAAAACTTTATTAAATTTTTCCGGAATATTTTTCGTCCCAGGCTTTCCTTAAGGCCGATATCATCTCCTCCATCATCCTGAAAGGATCTCTGGCTTTAAGTATCCCGCTGGTAGAGCCGGTGGCCTCCGCTCCCTGCATGATGACATCACTTACATCAACCCCGTTCTTTATGCCGGCGCTATTAAATATTATAATATCCGGGTCTATGGCTTTTACCATTTTTTTTGTCTTCTGAATAAAGTCCTTTCCTACTGCCTTATCTGCTCCTATAAGGTCCGGGGGTTCTGCCAGTATCATATTTGGCCTGAGCTGTGCTATGGCTGCCGCTTCTTCCGGAGTATCGGCGCAGACCAGGGTGGCAAGCCCAACCTCATCTGCCCTGTCTATGGCCCTGCTTATCTCTGAAAGGGTTATTCTCTTTTCAGCATGGTTTAAAAGGGTGCCTGCCGCGCCGGCTTCCTTCAGTGCCTCGGGGAGTACTCCTCCCAGGCCACGTCCCGGCTTAACAGGGTCCATATGCTGGGAAAATACATAAATATTGCTGGTCTCCCCGGCTATTATGGGGATGTCCACATACTGTGGGTCAAATATTATGCCGATACCATATTTTTCACTGAGCCTGTCTGCTTCCCTGGCAAGGTTGAGGGCTTCTTTTCCGTATATGTACCCTTTAAGCCCTATCTCAAACAAAGGCGGTCTTAGTCTTAGTCCCTTATACATGACTTCTCATTCCCCCACTATCTGCACATGGACATTTCTCTGTCTTTTTCGCACGGAGTCAAAATCTACAAAATAGATCTCCCCGAATTCCCCCAGCTCCGGTTTGCCGTTTATGATGGGTATGGTCTCCGAGCGCCCTATCAGGACCGATCTCAGGTGGGCATCAGTATTGAGGCTCCAGGTTGCTTCTTCATCCAGGTTTTTTGTGGCATGCTCTATATGCTCCGGGCCGGGGTGAAGATACTCGCCCTCTTTCATACATCTGGGTATTATTGTCTCCATTACATCCAGAAGGTCCTGGAGGATGAACTTGGTCCCGTCATATATGGTATCATGTGATTCCTCCTGGATGATGACGCTGCAGGTGGTATGCTGTGAATATATAACGGCTATCCCGTTCTTTACCCCTGACTCTGATATTGTTTCCTTTACCTTTTCGGTTACATCATGGAACTTTGGTTTTGCAAGATCGTTTTTTACACTAAATGATCTATGGATCACTGTCATGAAGCCCTCCTTTTTTTATTATGCGTGTGACTTACCAGAATCATATCATAAGCCTATATTATAAAAAAATGTTTTTTATCTCTCCGGAACTTAATAATATTAATATATTACTTGAAAAAAATTAAATAATTTAATATTTTTTATTGACTTTATTAATTTTATGCATTATATTTATTAAGAAAATTAATATTTTAAATAAAATAGGTGAAAACATGGCACAGGATTGGAAAGAGCTTACAGAACTCACCCGGGGCGCGGACCTGGAGGTTGAGAAGGTAAGGATCAAAGATAACGGCGTTTCTATTGAGGGAAGCTTCGAACTGCCTCCCCTGGCCCGGCTTACCCTGGAGGACCAGATATTCGTTATCGCCTTTATAAGGAGCCAGGGTTCCATAAAGACTATGGAAAAGCTTTTCGGCATAAGCTATCCTACGGTCAAGAACCGCCTGAACAGTATTTCTGGAAGACTTGAATTTATAGAAATAGACCCGCCCGCTCCCGGCAGTGAGATCCTGGGAGAGCTGGACCGGGGCGAGATCTCGGTTGAAGATGCCATTAAAAAACTTGGAGGTGAAAGATGATGCCCATGCTGCTGAGATTAAAAGGTATTAACAGGAAAGGAAACAGGTTTACATTATGGCTGCCGCTTTTCCTTATCTATTTGATACTTCTGCCGCTGCTTATAATACCGCTGCCCTTTGTGCTGCTGGCAGCCCTTATTGCCTGGCCATTCGGCTATGGCTGCCTGGTCATCCAGGTATACTTTGCCATCTTCAGATTGCTGGGATGCCTTTCCGGACTGAAGATAGACGTAGAATCTGGAGATGGAAACGTTTTTATCAAACTGGTCTGAACTGTAAGGAGGAATGATGTCAGAGGAAAGAAAGAAGATACTGGATATGTTATCAGAGAAGAAGATAACCGCCGAAGAAGCTGAAAGACTATTGTCAGCCATTTCCAGAGAACAGGAAAGCGGGACTGGTACCGCAAGAAAAGAGCCCAGATACTTAAGGATTATGGTAGAACCGGGACCGGACAGCAGAAATCCGGACCGGGTAAATATCAGGGTCCCCCTCAAGCTTATACGCGCCGGACTGAAGCTGGCTGCCCTTATACCAAAGAGCGCCCAGTCCCAGGTGAATGATGCCCTGCATGAAAAGGGTATAGAAGTTGACTTTTCCCAGATAAAGCCGGAAGACCTGGATTATATTGTCTCCCAGCTTGATGACCTCACCGTTGATGTGGAAGGCAAGGAATCGGTAAGGATCTTCTGTGAATAGCGCTTTGGGGCAGGCTCCA
>CAYNXW010000248.1:0-1673 GCA_964401265.1 uncultured Pirellulales bacterium
CTGGTGCGTCCGTCGATGCTGGCCAGCATGACCTCCAGCCAGGCGTGCAGATAGTCCCGTATTACGCCCCGGGCGGGCGCATGTGCCGAATGTAACATGGTAAGTCTCCCACCAGGACCTTCGCGGACCGCAGCCGGCCAAATCCCACCAGTCCTAAGTAGAGTATATATCGCACGTTAGAGCCACAACCTTTAATCTGAAAAAAAAAGGCCAAAAAAGTGTTGTGTTCGCCACCGTCATCCGATAAATAAACAAGCATCCCATTCGGGAGGTTACGATTACCCATCGTAAACCCCCGATTGTGTTCCGAGTGCGGCGTCGGCCGCAAGTATTGTGTTGTCCGTGGTTGTCTTGACACGTTTTTTTGTGTTCACGCTGCCACCCAACGGAGCAGTCAATGAAGCGGGTATCTCTGACAGACGACAACGCCCGGCGAATCGAGCAGGCCAAAGGGGCCCTGCCGGCTGAGCTGACCACCCGGCGGGCGAGGGTGAATTACCTGGTGCGGGCGGCCCTGGAGCGGATCGAGGCGGCGCAGCAGGGACCAGTGCGTGATCTACCGAAAGGCCTCCCTGCGTAAGCGTCTATTCTTATCGTAGCATTATGCGCGGGTCGGTTCAAGGTGGCGGCGGGCCAAACGATGGCGGCGGGCCGAGGTTTTGGGCAGGCCGTTGCGGTATGGGCGCATTGGGTAAGGCGGCAAGCTGGGTAAACGTGGCAAGCTGGGCAGGATAGGCAAGGCCAGGCCAAGCGATGCGAAAGGAGACCATCATGTTCTTTGGGTTGTTTTCCAAGCGGCGGCAGAGCGGGCGGCAGAGGCGGGGGCCGGGGGAGGGAGCGGAGGTGGGTGTCGCGGTCAAGGACGGGGCGGGTAGTTCGGTCGCGGCGGTGGGGTCGGCAGGTGGGGTGGATGCCTTCGCGATGTATGGCCAGGCGGCCGAGGCGTTGGCGGCGGTGCGGCGTTCCGTCGGGCGGCTGGAGGCGTTTCTGCAGGTTGGGGTGCCGCCAGTCATTATCTGGAACGAGATCGCCATCCTGCGGCGGTGGCTGGGGCGGTTGGCCAGCAGCAGCGAGGCGGCGGGCGATCGGCGGCTGCTGGCGGCCATTATGGGCACGACGACGGTGGCCGGGCTGCGTCGCTGCGGGTTTTGGCAGAGTCTTTCTTAGAAAGGAACCGGATTGAGCGGAATTGCGTGCCGAGCGATGCGCTCCTTTTGCGGGCCGGGATGGCTCGTCTGATGCTGTCGGTCGGGTGGTGCGGGTTGGCGAAGGCCCGCGCCCCCGGTCGGCGGCGATACGAACGTAGAGTCAGGAGAATCCATGGACGCCAGGCAGAGAGAGACGACGACGCCGCGGCAGGCCGCCGACCGCCAGCGGGCCCTGCGCCAGTGGCTGCGGGGTGTTGACGAGGCCTTGCTGCGGTACGGGCCGCGGCGGGCCCTGGCCCAGCTGGCGCGGGTGCAGCTGACGATGCCCCGGGGTAGCGCCGCTGAGGTGCGGCAATATCAGCAGGTGCTCGAACGGATCCTCGAACGCAAGCGGCTGGAGGTCGAAGACCATGAGGCGGCGCTGTGGCCGGGATGAGAGACAGAGAGAGCGGGGTAGAGCAGCTGGTCAGCTCGCGTGGCTCATAACCACGAGGTCGCGGGTTCAAATCCCGCCCCCGCCAGTAG
>CAYNXW010000248.1:1773-4450 GCA_964401265.1 uncultured Pirellulales bacterium
CTTTTGAAAAAGTGAATAGCGGCGGCCAGAGAAAAGCTGGGCAGACACAAAGCGCACAACCCCTCGTGGGATACAAGGTCACAAAATCAGCAGCCATAGTCGAGGACGAGCGATCCCGGGTGACGAGCCGGGCGATTACCACGAGCTGGAGCCAGACACGTGCCCGCCGCTGTTCGCTGCTAACAAGGACATCGGGCCTGGGGGTGTGGAGGTGTAGCGATGGGTGAGCAGCGGTTGTTGTTTGAGGCGGGCGGTGGCGTGGCGGCGCGGACGAGCGCCCGGGCGCGGCGGACGGATTCTGAGAGTGCCCACGCGGCGGCGGCGGGGGTCGAGGACAAGCGGATCGCACCGGATCAGCGGTCGGTGGTGCTCAGACTCGTCGAGCGGTATCCGGGCAAGACCTCGGCGGAACTGGCGGGCCGCTGTGCGACGTTGAACCGCCACCAGGTGGCGCGGCGGCTGCCGGAGCTGGCCGAAACCGGCGCGATTCGACGCGGCCGGCAGCGGACGTGCCGGACGTGCGGCAGGCGGTCGGTGACCTGGTGGCCCAGAGAGGGCGAGGTGAAGTGATGCGGGTGCATAATCTTTACAACACGGATGTCCAGAGCAGCAGAAAAAGAGAGCTCTTTCGGCGGGCGGGCAGCGTGCCGTTGGGCTGCGGGCATGTCATCGTGCAACCGGAGCTTATGGAGAAGTGGCTGGATTTTGCCCAGGAAAACGATTGCGTGGTGACGTTGGGCGAAAATTGGATGTCGCAGGGCACGGCGGAGAAACCGTTGCCGCTCGCTGGACGCATTGAGAAGTTCAAGCGGACGTGCGGCGTGCTGGGCGAGGCGTTGTTCAAGCGTCAGATGACGCTCTACGCATTCATCACAGACAACGAGCGGTCGGATGAGACGGAGCTGCGGTTGGCCGAATCGATCATGTGGCAGGGGCTGATGCGGCGTGAGTTCAAAAGCGCCAAGCAGATCGGGTTTCGGATGAGGTGCGGCTTCTGGCGGATGCGTCTACAGGAGGTCTATCCGAGCCCTTACGATCCGGGCGAGCCCTTCGAGCCGGACGTCATCAGCCCCGTCTGGTACAGCCCGCAGGATACCTACGGGCTTATCAAGGCGATCCAGCTGGCCTGGGATGACGCCGGCGTGGCGGAGGTCGAGGCGATCGAGAAGCCCATTGTGCCGTGGATCGCCACGTTTGCCGCCGTGTATGCCGAGGCCAACGGCAGTCTGGTGTTTGGGCCCTACGACGCCGGCGCGCCGGCGCAATCCGAGTGGTTGGGGCGGCTCTATAGTCAGGTTCTGAACGAGTGCTGTGCCTATTACTGCTTTGGTGATTCTCGCGTCGGCGAGCGAGGGATGGAGCACTGGGAGGCCTTTCTGACGGGGGCGGGGCAGTAGTGGAGGCGGCTAGATGGCGGGCTGGTTCTGGTCGGCAGGGATGTGTTTTGACAGGTGACGAGCCGGGTGAGTCCTAGATGGCGGAGATCGTGTCGGCGGGTGCAACCGACGCCTCGACACGCGCCGTCGAGCCGCCGTGGTGGCTGGTCGGAGGTGGTTGTGCCCGGCCGGCGACGCGGCGGCCTCACCCGGTGCTTTTGAGGAAGGAGTTGATGTGGCGCAGGTGACAAACATGGCGACGCTCAAAGCGGCCAACTGGGAGCAGCTGGAGCTCGATGTGCTGGTGCGGATCCGGCTGCTGCGGGAGACGGTCCAGGGGCTGGACGCTAATAAGGTCACTGATCGCGTGGCCGAGGATCTCGTTCTGCCCGCCGTGCGGCTGCTGGCGGCGTTCTGCGAGTGCGTGGAGGTGCAGGATGGCTAGAGGCAGGCGTGAGGATGAGTGTGTTGATCTGGACGGGCATAGCTGGCAGTGGTGGCAGCGGCTGCTGTGGTGGCTGTGCGTCAATCTGTAGTGAGAGGGTGAGTCATGAGTGAGCAAGAACGGGCACGGGTAAAGAAACGGCCGGCGTGGATTGCGGCGATGCTGGCGGGCTTGGCGATGGCGCCGCGGCAACATCGCGGACGGGGGATCGTGCCCTCATCGCGACCCAAGGCGCGGCCGAGGCATCCCCTCAATCGGTCGTGCCCCTGTGGCAGCGGCCACAAGTACAAGAAGTGTTGTTATGACGTTAATCGCGGTTGAGGGCGGGGGCCTCGGTTAGGAGGCAGTCATGGCGGAGTATGCGGAGATCAAGCGGTCGGAGCGTGTGTTTCAGTCCGTGCAGACGCTCATCCATGAGCGTGAGGAGTTCTGGCATCTGCGGTCGGCCAAGATCGGGCTGTTCTGGGTGACGCCGGACGCCGTCAAGCATGGGCGGGTCGTGCTGGGCCAGGCCAAGCGGCCGCCGGCGTTGTGGGCCGTCAAGACGGGGCTGGATTTCGTCATCATCCTCTCGAAGGAGGCGTGGGGCGAGCTCCACGACGACCAGCAGCGGGCCCTGCTCAGACATGAGCTGCGCCATTGCTCGGTCAGAACGGATGCGGACGGGACGCCGCGGACGACGGCGGGCGAGTCGGTGGCGCGGGACGAGGCAGGTCGGCCCTCGTTAGAGCTCGGCCAGAAACTGGCCTACTGCATGGCGGTGCACGAGGTGGCCTGTTTCCATCGCGATCTGGAGGATGGGGCCAAGCTGCCCGGGCTCGATCTGGCGGTGCAGCTGTGTCGGCAGCTGGAGTTT
>CAYNXW010000249.1:0-3092 GCA_964401265.1 uncultured Pirellulales bacterium
CCAGTCAGACTATCTACTGTCTCCTTTTCTATTGATAGCTTTCCCAGATCCTTTAAATTTTGAATAAGTATTTTGGTATCAATGTCTTTACCGGTGAAAAAGTCTAGATCAATAGAAAGTCGGTGTTCCAGTTGAAAGGTCAGTCCGGTGCCGCCTGCAAGATAAAAACCTTTAAGGATCCCGGCTTTTTTTAATATTTCCAGATCATCTGTTGTTTTTGCAGAGATGATTTCCTGAAGCATAAAATCTTATCCCTTCCAATATTAAAAATAATCTGCCAGAAATTGGCGCTTTTTTTTGAAAGATTCCTGGAAACCATAATTACTTTTTTTATTTCATCTAAATTAAAATTGTTTAACATCCATCGTACTGACTTTTGGTCTCCAAATTCTAAAATTCTTTCAATGATGAACATACTGTAACTATTTTTATCAACTTCTAAGAAGTCTACATCCCAAAAATATTTTTGTAAAAAAGAAGGTAATTTTTTCATATATTTATTTTATCAAATTTTATACCTAACATACACAATTCAGACCTGTATAATGACGCCTCAGTATCCAGAGACTTCACTTGCAAAAAGAGCTATTTTATCTGTGTATGTGGCTCCCGGCGCCCACCTGCCGTTTAAGAATGAAAGGCTTGTATCACCTGTATGGTGTATGTGGGCATTCTCAAAATGCCTTGGGTCATATTCTATAGTGCAGTACTGGTTGACATGATCTGGAAAATAATACCATGCAAGATGGGCATACTGGGCAATAACGCCAAGCTCCTCTGATGCAAAGCTGTTGCCCGGAACTCCGCCTCCAGTTGCCCCGATTCCGCCAAAATTATTCTGGTGGGGTTTTACATCGCCCGTAAATTCCAAAAAGCCTGTCTCATGGCACATCTGCGCCCAGGCGATATCTGCCCTTATATTAAACATCTTGCCGTATTGTATATATAACGGGGCAAGCCTTGCTGCCCGTTCAGTTTTTGAAGAATCCCTTTTTGTAAACAAGCTTACAAGCTGATCCTGGCTCACCTCGATATAGCCTACGACACTTGTATTGCCGGTCACCGGTTCTGATTTTATTTTTACAGTGACTATAAGTGTTTTTGTCTCTGACTTATTTCCCTTATCATCAATTGCTGCCAGCGTAATGCTATAACCGCCCGGTGTTCCAGGAGCATTCCATATGGCGGGGTTTGAACCGCTGTTGGAAAGTGCGCCCCCGGTAGCGCTCCAGCTATATGAAATACTGTCGCCGTCAAGGTCTAAAACATCTGCAGATATTTCATATTGCCCCCCTGTATAAACCTTGCCCGGGGAGATGTTTATGCTTCCTATGTCAGGGCTTCTGTTGCATCCCCAGGAAAGGGTTATATTGTCTGAGGCTTTACCCAGATTGTTTTCTGCTGTTGCCGTAAGCGTATAAGGTCCTTCATTCCTTTTAAGGTTTACCTGCGCTTTTAATGGATCCAGCCATCCAAGGCTGTCATCCTTGGAAAAATTTACCTCTGGCTGGGGGTTTCCGGTAACCACTGCTATTACCCTGTAATAGCAGACATCGTCTGCTTCTGAATACAGCGGGCCTTCATAAACTTCAAGTTCTATGGTAGGGGAAGTATTCAATACTTTTTTATCTATCTGATCCTGGAAAGGTTCCCCTCCAATCTCATTTATTGTTTCTTTAGCCTCATTTGTTTCAGCAGGTTTTATCCGGGTTTCCTGGCTTATATGCCTATCGTCAGGCATATCTTCATCCGGGATGCTTTCTTCTTTGTTTTCGCCGGTATCTTCATCAGTATTTTTCCCAACCGTGTCCAGGGTATTTTGGGGATTATCTTTTTGTGAAGAAGATACAAAAATCCTGCTCACGGGCTCGACAATTAATCCATGCACAAACTGGAAGTTAAGCATTGTAAAAACAATTATTAAAGCCATGGCGCAAACTGCTGGTAAAACAATAAATAGAACTTTTTTCTTTTTCCCCAGAGCAGTATTTTTTGCGCTTTTTTTTCCTATTGTATGTTTTGCATTATATCTCATGGTTTCATATTCAGAAAACTTTAAAATATTGTCTTAATAAATTTATTATTATAACATGGAATTTGTTAAAAAATAATAATGTTATAACCCCCAGAAGTCTGCAAAACTATTTATCGGGTGCAAGAACAGCCCCGGGCTGGAGCAATAGGGGGACAAAGAAAAGCCTAATGAAAAACATCCAGCCTGGCTTTTTCAAAATCCAGATCTTCTATTTGCTGGCTTAATGCAGCTTATTGCTCTCCCAGCTCTTCTTCCACTTCTTCCCTGCCTGCCTCAAGCTCTTCCACCTGCTGCTGGTCCAGTCTCAGAAGAAGGGTCTGGAATTCACCCACATGGGTCTTTTCTTCCCTGGCTATATCCAGGAGTATTTCTTTTAGATCTTTATTGTCTGTAGCTGCTGCCAGCTGTTCATAAAGGTTTATCGCATCCAGCTCGGCAATGATCCCGGCACGCAGGATCTCCTTATCGATATTTTCCTTTGATACTTTGCTTAGATCGATAGGCATTTTTGATAACATGTTTTCCTCCCTGCAAAAATTACTTATTATTTACAAAATAACAGATAATCCAAGGTTTTTAAAATAAAGTTTCTTTTCCTCCAATTACTGGTATTTAGAAAATAGCCGGCTTACTTCTCTTTTTGATCACATCCCCAGGGCGCCATATCTTTCAATTAATAATTTTTTCATATCATCATTCATACCAAAATAATCATCATCTGAGATCATTTCAATGAAAACCTGCTTTAGTTCTCTTAGTCTGGAGAAGACATTATTATAAGCTTTTTTATCGATCTTTAAATATTCAGCCAGCCTGTTAAAATCCAGTTTTGTTATCCTGTTTCTTTTACCATTTAGTATCAGCGCCGATTCATCTTCTCCGGGAAGATATAGCTTTGAGCATATCAGATCATAACAGGGTGAAAAATGATAATTACCGTCTCTGTCAGAAATAAGCGACCAGTTTTTTATATGCATATCGCCATTTCCTGTAATAAAGCAAAATAATGTCCTCAGGAAAAACTCTATTAGATCCAGGTATGGCCTTCTGGAAAAAT